>NZ_JBIXLN010000011.1:0-117181 GCF_045798555.1 Paeniglutamicibacter sp. MACA_103
GGCCTTCGTCGTGGACGCTAGTTTTTCAGCGCAGCCCGCACCGCGGGCAGCACCTCGGTGGCCAGCAGCTCGATGGAGCGCAGCGTCTGTGACTGGGACAAGCCGCCGAGCCCTACCTGGGCCAGGAATCGGGTGTGCCCGAGGATCTCGTGCTCCCAGAGGATCTTCTCCACGATCTCCGCGGGGCTGCCGGCGAACACCGCACCGCGCGGCGATGCCCAGGCCTCGAAGGCCGCCCGGTCAAGCCGGCCAGCGCGGGGCATGTTCTGCCCGATGTACGAGCTGTAATGCGGGAAGAACGTGTCCTTGGCTCCCTGCGAGGTTTCCTCGACATAGAAGTGCGAGGTCACCCCGATCTGTCCGGGCTCCCGGCCCGCGGCCACCGCGGAGCGGCGGTAGAGCTCGGCCAGTGGCGCGAAGCGCGGCGGGTCACCGAGAATCGCCAGGTACAGCGGCAGGCCGAGTTTTCCGGCCCGTACGGCCGAGGCGGGGGTCCCGCCCACCGCGGCCCAGATCGGCAGGGACTCCTGGACCGGGCGCGGGAAGACCCCGGCCTCGTGCAGCGGCGGGCGCGTCGAACCATTCCATGTGACCGGGTTTTCGTCGCGGATCTTCAGCAGCAGCTCAAGCCGGTCATCGAAGTACTCGTCGTAGCGCTGCAGGTCCTGTCCGAAGAGCGGGAAGGACTCCAGGTAGGCGCCGCGGCCGGCGGTGAGTTCGGCCCGCCCCGAGCTGATCAGATCCAGCGTCGCGAAGTCCTCGAACACGCGGACCGGGTCGGCGCTGGAGAGCACCGTGACGGTGCTGGTCAGTCGGATGTTCTGGGTCTGAGCCGCGGCGGCGGCCAGCACGACCGGCGGGGAGGAGACCGCGAAGTCCTCGCGGTGGTGCTCCCCCACGCCAAAGACGTCGAGTCCGGCCGCGTCGGCGACCCGGGCCCATTCGAGGATATCGCGCATGCGCGTGGCTGCGTCGATCGGCTGGCCGGCGGAATCGCGGGTGAGCTCGCCGAAGGTGAAGATCCCGATCTCGAACGGATTGGCGGCACTCATGCGCCGGAGACCACCTCGGCGCCGAGCTGGGCGGTGACGAAGTCGCGGACGTCGTCGAGCTCGGCGGCGTTGATGCCGTGGGCCAGTCCCGGGTAGACCTTCTCCACCAGCGTGGAGTGGGCCGGCAGGAATTCGGTGGTGCGGGTGATCGCCACCGGGGCGATGACCCGGTCTACGGCACCGCGGCCCCAGAACACGGCCGGAAGGTTTTCGCGCAGCGACTCGTCGCCGGGCTGGGTGGCACCGAGCACGAATCCGCCGAGGATCACCGGTGCGATGACACGCTCGGGGCGGGTGCGCAGCAGCTGGCTGGCCATCAGGCCGCCCTGGGAGAATCCGACAGGAATGATGCGGCTGGACGGGTCGACGTTGGCCTCGATCCAGGCCCAGATAGCGGCGGTGGCCGATTCGACCGGCGCCGCGTCCGGTGCGCCCGGGGTGGTGATCTCAAACCAGGCTGCCCCGCCATTGCCGAGCTCGAGCGGTGCACGCAGCGAAGCCCACGGCAGGTCGAATCCGAGGGCCGGAGCCAGTCCGCTGAGGTCTTGTTCGTTGGAGCCGAAGCCGTGCAGGAAGAGCATGACGGCATCGGGTGTTTCGGTGGTGGTCCAACCGGTCGAGCGTACGTCGCGCAGTGTCGTGGTCATTTGTGGATCGACTCCTGGGGAAGGGGTGGGAGGGGGAGCTTGTTGCTTCTACGTTCAACGATACACGATTTACTTTAATCTTCAAGCATTGGCGATGAGTTTTTGGCCTCCCTCCGCGAGACTTTGCTGCCTGGTCAAGGTATCGCTGCTGACGAGGCTACAGTTCGCTTGTCCTCATGGTTGCCGTAACTCTCAACCCAATTCACCAGCCAACGGCGAGAACTGTTGAAGCAGAGGCAAAGAAAGCGCCAGAGGCTGGTAAACCGATTTCGGTTCACCAGCCCCTGGCGCTTTGATGTCCAGCCAACCTGCCGGCTCTGGCTACGGCGAGACCGTCTGCCGTTCCAGGGCAAAGCGGGCGTATGCCTTCAACAGCTCCGGATCATCCACCGAACCGAGATCCGCGACGGTTTCCAGTTGCGCACCTTGCAGCATCCGCTTGACGGGAACTTCCAGCTTCTTCCCGGTACGCGTGTGCGGAATTCCGCGCATGAAGACAATCTCGTCGGGCAGGTAGCGGACGGAGAGATGCTCGCGAATGGATTGGGTGATCGCTTCGTGGGCCGCCTCCGGCTTGATGCCCTCGGCCAGGTGGACGAACAGCGGCATGTAGTAATCGGTGCCCAGTTCCGCGCCGACCACCAAGGCCTCGGCAACCTCCGGAAGAGACTCCACGACCGAATAGATGTCAGCCGAACCGAGCCGCAGTCCGTTGCGGTTGAGGGTCGAATCCGAACGGCCATGGATCAGGATGCCCCGGTCCGTGAACTCGATGAAGTCCCCGTGCCGCCACACCCCCGGATACATCGCGAAGTAGCTCTCGTGGTAGCGGCTGCCATCGTCTCCCCAGAAGCTCAGCGGCATCGAGGGCATTGGCTTGGTGACCACCAGTTCGCCCTTGCCCCGGGTCTGATTGCCCACTTCGTCCCACGACTCCACGCGCACCCCGAGGGCCGGAGCCTGGATGTAGCCGACATGTACCGGCAGCGTCGGGGATCCTCCCACGAAGATGGATGCAATGTCGGTGCCGCCACTCATCGAAGCCAGCCAGATGTCACCCACATTGCCGTAGACCCAGCGATAGCCGTCGGCCGAGAGCGGCGACCCGGTGACCTGAAGGGACTTCAGGGCGCCCAGATCGTGATCCCGCATCGGCACCAGGGCTGCCTTCGCGCAGGAGTGGACAAAGCCCGCACCCACACCGAGGACCGCGACCCTCTCGGTTGCGGCAATCTGCCACACCCTATCGACCGACGGGAAGGTGGGGTTTCCGTCGACGAGCACCGCGGTCGCCCCCACGCCCAGGGCGGAAACAACTGCGTTCCACAGCACCCAGCTGGTCGAGGCAACGTTGAGGTATCGGTCCCCCTGACGCAGGTCTGAATGGATGAGGAGCATCTTCATTTCCTCGAGCAAGGCCCCGCCGTGTCCGTGCACGATGCCCTTGGGAATGCCAGTGGTCCCTGAGGAAAACAGCACCCAGAGGGGGTGGCTGAAATCGACGTCGTCAAAGACCAGCTCAGCCGGTTCGGCCACTGCCTGGGCCCACTGAACTGCCGGGGCCCGGGTCTCGATACTCGGGATCGAGGTATGCCGCCCCACCCAGATCACGTGCTCAACGGTGGGGAGCTGGGCAAAGATCTCCTCCAACTCCGCACGGCGGTCCCTGTCCTTGCCGCCGAGCATGTAGCCCGGCGCGGCGATGACGACCTTGGGGTCAAGCTGGGCGAACCGCGAAACGATCGCACCCGGGCCGAACTCCGGGGCGCAGACGGACCAAACGGCGCCGATCGAGGCGGTGGCCAGCAGCCCGGTCACTGCCTCGGCGACGTTGGGGAGGATCGCCACGACCCGGTCCCCGTGGCCCACGCCGCGGGCACGAAGGTGCGCAGCCAGGGAAGCCACCTCGCTGCGCAGCGCATCGAAGGTAACCTCCTCGCGTGTGCCGTCCTCGGCGATGCCGATCAGCGCGATTCCCTCGTGGCCCTGCAACAGGTGCCGGGCAAAGTTGAGGGTGCGCCCCGGGAACCAGCGCGTGTGGGGCATGGGATCGCCAGTGTGCACGGGGCCTGCCGTCCCGCCGAACTCGACTCCCGCAAAACGGGCGAAGTGCTCCCAGAACTGTTCCGGCTCATCCACCGACCATGCCCAGAGCTCGTCGTAGCCGGTGCCGGCGTCGATACCCTGGGCTCCCAGGAAGGCGGCGAAGCGGCCGACGCCGGTCTGCGCAGCATCTTCCGGCTCGGGCTGCCAGATCACCTCCCCGTCGGCTGCTTGGGCGTTGGTGATCATGCGCTCTCCATGGATCGGGCTGCAGCCTTGCGCTGCTCGGCGATCTGGGCCGCGGTTTGCGGCTCGGTCCCGATCAAGACGAACAGGACACGTGCGGTGGTGTCGGTGCGGTTGGACCAGGCGTGGCTGGTGGCGCGTTGCACTGCCACGTCGCCGGCTCGCATGGTCGCCTCGCCCTCGTCCACCAGCAGGGTGATCTCTCCCTCGAGTACGACTGCGTAGTCCAGCGAGTCGGTGCGGTGGAACCAGAAGTGCTTGGAGCCGCTGTGCTCGGCTCCGGCCTCGGCTTCTTCGTGCCCGTCGAGCTCACTGAAGATCACGGAGCCCGCTTCGTCCGGATAGACGGCATCCGGCGGGAAGTCGGCGATGCGCATGATTGTTTGGCCGGGGGCGGGGAAGCTGGGGATCTCGACCTCCGCCGAGGCCGGGTCCGCGTCGGTGACGTGGTCGATGGGTCCGGCGTCGGTCAGCCAGGGCACGGTGGCACCAAAACCGGGAATCAGGTCCGAGGACCAGTGGTTGGGTGCCGCCCCGTCCGAAAGGATGATGGCGCGTCCCGTGTCGTCGTGCCCGGTGACAATTCGGCGAACTGGGGGCCGGGTCATCAGGCCACCCATTCTTCGTGCGGGTAGGTGCGGGGCTCGGGCCACCAAGGGGCCTTTTCGCGTTCGGTGGAGATGGGGGTGCGCAGCGTGCCGACGCCCTCGAGCTCGAGCTCAATGACGTCGCCCGGCTTGAGGAACCTGCCGATCTCCACGCCGGCTCCGAAGCCCATGGTGCCCGATCCGATGAGGTCGCCCGGCTGCAGGCGGTCGGAGATCGAGACGTAGGCCAGCAGCTCCGCCGGGGTGTAGACGAAGTCCTCGACCTTGGTCTCGGAGAGTACCTCGCCGTTGACGCGGATCTGGCCGCGCAATCCCTCGATGGAGTCGATTTCGTCCATGGTGGTGACCCAGGGGCCAATGCCGTAGCCGAAGTCCTTGCACTTCTGCGGGCCCATGCCGATGGCCATTTCCGGACCTTGGATGTCGCGGGCGCTGAAATCGTTGAAGATGGTGATGCCGAAGAGGTGCTCCAGCGCGTTGTCAGGCGTCAGGTTGCTGCCCGACTTGCCCACGACGTAGCCGACCTCGAGCTCCCAGTCGAGGGCCTCGGTGAAGTCCGGGTAGGGCAGTTCCTGGTTGTGGCCGTAGGACATGGCCGTTGTCCCCTTGAAGTAGCCCGGGCGCTCATAGATCGAGCGCGCCGGCTGGGCCTTGGCGACAATCCGGTGGAAGTTCTGGATGTGCTGCTCAAAGGTGAGTCCATCGCGGATGACCGGCGAGTCAACGGCGGCGCGCCAGGAGACCTCGTCGATGGCGTACGAAGCGTCGTCTGCCGCGGCCAGCGCGTCGTGCGCGGCATCCAGGAAGATCGAGCCTCCGCCGATTCCCGCTGCCAGGCTTCCGGGAAGCACTGCCAGGGCGAGTGCACGGGCACGGTCCGGCTCGGCTGCCTTGCGCTGAAGCGTCAGGGCGTAAGCGCGGGCCAGGTCAATGACCCGGCCCTGTTCGGGCTGGGCCGCGACGAGGCGGATCTGTTCGCCGTCGGGCGTGGGCACTGCAATTCTTCCGATTTTCATGATGGCTCCTTTGAACTTCATTCATACGATACGTACAGTATCGCATCGATGTGACGCAGTTGGCAATAGGCAGGGGTCGCACCGGCATAGGTCCCGCGGACTGCAGCGGCACACGGCTCCGCGCTCACGGCGGATCTTGAACATGGGCGCAATGAGGCAGGCGCAGGCCCGGAAGCGCCGGTTCCGATTCGTCATCGGGGGTCGCACGCTTCCAACGCAGCGACGGCGTAGTCAAGAACGGTCTTGGCCCGCTTACTTGGCCTTGCCTCCGAGAGCCAGATGGCTACCACCGAGATAACGCCGCTGCGGGGGCCCTACGATCGGGTAAACATTGGGAGACCCTCGCTCGAGACGGACAGCTGGGTGCTGTGGCCCCGCGACGGCCAAGCCGACAGACGGCCGATTACCGCTTCTTCGTGTTGGTTCAAGAGAGGCCGCGAGTTGTAAGCGCGAGCATGATCTGCACACACATGCTCTTTCCCAAGTGAGGTAACACTGCAGCAGACAATTCAGGAACACGGCGGGGACCGAGCGTTCGATGGACCGCATGGAAATGCCCACGGATCCGGGACAATCCAAACGTCATCTCATTGAGACTCCGCGGTACGAGGCGTTCAATTACCTACCGGTTGCGGATAGGGTGGCCCGCTCGAGCGGAACGGCGGCGCAAAGTCCTTCGATGTCAATGCCGGGTGGCAGCATGCCCAGGCTTTTACGGATCTGTGTCAGGAGGTCCAAACCGCCGTGGTCAACGTCAAGCGTGCGGGCCCGCGAATCCCAGGCAGTCGCGGCCGCTGCCTGGTAACCGCAGCGTTCCAGCAGCTCGATGCCCTGGGCATCCGCCATGGAATTCCCAGCCATGACCCCGCGCACCAAGGCGCCCAAGTAGTGTTCCAGATCCTGGGTTTCGAGGACCTCTGCACGGACCACCAGTCCCTGGCCCGGGAGGTCCGGCAGCAGCACATTGACATCGACCATACGGGTGAACCCGGCCTTTTCGGCCAGTTTGTCGAACGGCGGCCCGAGCAGTGTCGCATCCGCGCTGCCGTCCAGCAGCGCATCCAGGCGTTCGCGCACACCACCGACCACCACAAAATCGACCTCGATGCCGGCGTCCCGCAGCAGTCGCTTGGCGATGAGCGCGAACCCGTTGTCTGGGGCGTCCACCGCGAACCGGCATCCTGCCAGATCCGCCAGCGTTTTTGCCTCGCCGCGGGCATGGATGCCCAGCGGCGTTCTCGCCTCGACCTGTGCCACCAGGCGAAGGTCGGCTCCGGCCCTGGTCCATTCGAAGAGGTTGTCGATCGCCGTGATGGCCATGTCTTGTTCCCCGGCAAGCAAGGCCCTCAGCTGCTCCGCGCTCGAGGTGGTCCGGGTGGGGACCACCTGAACGCCTCTCAGGAATCCCAGCTCGGCCGCCAGCAGATGGGACACCGGCGGCACGAAGTGGCTTTGGCGAAGGCTCACGCGGTGGCTCCGCCGGCCGCTGCGACAGCGACCGGCCGATCCACGTACCAGGGAGGCAACTGCCCGGAAGGCCCACGGACCGTCGAGCGTTGGGTGCCGAGACCGGAGATCTCCGCCTCCATCACGTCACCGTCTTGCAGGAACCGGCCCCAATGCGAACCGTTGCCCGCCGGCGAACCGGTGATAAGCACATCCCCGGGCAGCAGCACTGCAACCGAGGAGGCATAGGCGATCAGGCTCGGGATGTCGAAGAGCAGGTCATCGGCCAGGGCATCCTGCATCACCTGGCCGTTGAGGCTCAGCCGGATCCGCAGCTTCGTCGGGTCCGGCACGAACCGCTTCGGAACCACATAGGGACCGGAGGGGAAGAACGTTGGCTGGTTCTTCGCGCGGAACCAGTCGGTGCCCATCATCGCGATGTCGCTGCGCGGCACGAGCGCGCGCGAGGTGACATCGTTGACGATCGTGTACCCGGCCACAAAATCGAAGGCGTCCGCAGCCGAGACCCGGTGCGCCCTGCGGCCGATGACCACGCCAAGCTCCAATTCCCAGTCGACGTTGCCGCCGACATCCGGCAGTTGCACGTCGTCGTAGGCGCCGCAGACCGCCGAGGGGATTCCGGTCCAGACATAGGGGTCGCCCGTGCGCCCGCGCTCATCGATTTCGGCAGCCGCGTCGGCTGCCAGTTGCTGCGCATCGGCACCTTCGGCACCGAGCTTGTGGGCCACGCTCATCTGGACGACGTGTTCGCGGTAGTTCGCCCCGGCGGCCATGATGGTGCCTACCGGTTGCACCGGCGGGCACACCTTCAGTCCCTCCAGCGGGCGTGCACCGGAGGTTGCCAGATCCAGCCGCTCGAGCGCATCCAAGTGCGTTTCCCAGTCGGCGAAGAGATCCCCGATCCGGGTCACGCCCGGCAGCACCGTGCGCAGGTCAACCACGGTGTCCCCGAAGACTGCCCCGGGAAACTGCACCCCGGCATCCTCAAAGGTGCCCAGCCCGAATCCGATGACAGGTGCCTTTTCCATGAATCCTCCGTTGCTCATCATCGTCCGTGCTATACCGGTGGCGGGACGAACAGGCCCTTGTCCTTGTCGTTGAACATCTCCTTGGTGATGAAATCGTCCATGTCTCCGCCGGTGCCCCACTGGTCGGAGGTTTCGGGTTCGCGCACGTCGAAGATGCTGGGATGCCAGCTGTCCTCGTCGATCACGTCCAGTTCGGTGGTGTACTCCATGGTGTTGCCGTTGGGGTCCAGGAAGTAGGTGAAGGTGTTGTCCCCGGCCCGGTGGCGGCCCGGCCCCCAGAGCTTCTGGTGGCCCGAGCGCATCAGCTTTCCGGTGCCGCGCATGTACTCGTCGATGCCTCGCAGCTCGAATGAGGCATGCTGCAGCGAAGCGTGCGGGCCGCGGGCGATCGCCATGGAGTGGTGCTGCGCATTGCAGCGCATGAAGTAGAAGAGGTCCCCGACCTGCGGGTGGTTCAGGGTGTCGGAAAGGCGGAAGCCCAGGTGCTGCTCGTACCAAGTGCGCATCTTTTCGGGCTCCGGGGAGTTGAGCACCACGTGGGAAAGGCGCACCGGGATGGCTTCGCGTTCCTCGATCTTGCGGTGCTGACGCACCTCGACGTCGGATGAAACCTCGATGGTGCGCCCCTCCAGATCAAAGAAGCGGAAGCCGTATCCCCCGCCGAGGGTCTTGAGGTCATCGGGTTCGCCGATGAGCTTCACGCCTTTGGCGATGAGGTCCGAGGCAAGCTGGTCCACCGAGGAGTTGTCGGCGGCGCCGAACGCGACCATGTCAAGGCGCTTTTCGTCGGCCTTCCGCACGCGCACCGAATACTGTTCCGGGGAGCCCTCGGCGGCGAAGTAGGTGACCCCGCCGTCGTCCTCCATTTCGGTCAGTCCCCAGTGGTTCTTGTAGAAATCGACCTGCTTTTGGTAGTCGGGCACCGCGATGTCGAAGTGCCTCAGGTGTGTGATCGGGCTGAATGCCATGATGGTCTCCTGTAATTCGTTCCGTTGGGGGCGTAGGTGGTTTTAGTGGTGCGCCGGCACGTTGCGGCCGACTTGCGGGATGCTGCCGATGAGGCGTTCGAAGTCCTCGGGGGTATCCCCCAGGCCCAGGATGTAGCGGTCGGGGCGAACGACAACGATCTTGGCGCCGGCGGCCTCGAGGATCTGGCCGACCTTGGCCGGGTCAAAGAGGACGACGATTTCGTCATTTCCATCCAGCTGCTTGCGCAGCGAGGAGGGGAGCCCGGCATACAGTTCGCGGGTGGTTGCCACCAGGAAGCGGGAACCGACCATGTCATCCAGGCGCACCCCGTCGGCGAGGATCGGCTGCGTGGCCAGACGGCCGGCGCGTTCGTCAGTGCCGCCTTCATGCAGGCCCGGTCCCAGCGGGGGCGCAACGGGTGCCGAAGCTGCCGGGTTAGCCCGGATGAAGGCATCGCGCTGCTTGGCGACCTCCGCGTCCGTGGTCTGCAGGAAGCCTGCGGCGTTGGCCGCCTGCTCGACCCAGAACCGTGCGTGCGGCAGCCGCTCGGACTCATAGGTGTCAAGGAGGCTGTCATCCGCTGCACCGCGCTTGACGGCGTCCAGCTTCCACACCAGATTGGCCACATCGCGCATTCCCGCGCACAGGCCCTGCCCAAAGAGCGGCGGGGCCTGGTGCGCGGCATCGCCTGCCAGGAAGATGTTCCCGGCACGCCACTGTTGGGAGATGCGTCCGCGGAACGTGTAGGTCGCCAGCCGGTCCGCGGTGAATTTGTCTGCCGGCAGCACGCCGTGGCTCAGGCGTTCAAGCCCGGCCGAGGTCGTGATTTCCTCGGGATCGTCCCCGGGCATCAGCATGAACTCCATGCGCACGCGCTTGCCGGGGAGCCGGATCCACAAGGCGGGCCGGGTGTGGTGGCCCAGGAAGATCATGTCGGAGGTCAGCCCCGGACTGCCTTCAAGAATCCCGTCGGCGACCAGCCACTGCGTATCCTCGCCCACTCTGGCGCACTCGATACCCAGCGACTTGCGGCTCTGCGAGCGGGCTCCGTCCGCGGCGATGGCCCAACGGGCACGGATGAGGGATTGCTCGCCATCCGCGTTTTGCACCGCGACCTCGACGCCTTCGCCGACATTGCGCACCGAGAGAACTGTCATGCCGCGGCGCAGCTCGACACCGGGTAATTCCTCGACGACTTCCTGCAGCAGGACTTCGATGTCAGGCTGGTGGAAAGTAAGGTCGTCGTGCCAACCCTGGGCCCCAAGCCGGCCGGTCGGGACGGAAATGAGGACCTCGCGCTCCTCGTTCTCGATGTGCATCGAGGCCATCGGCAAGGTTGCCTTGGCGAACCGCTCGGCCACCCCGAGGGACTGGAGGGTACGGAAGGTCTCTCCGTCGAAGTGCACGGCACGGGCGGTCGGCCAAGCCTGGACCTCGCGCTCCACGCCGATGGCCCTCAGGCCGGCGCAGCCCAGCAACGCCAGGGCGGTGACCCCCACGGGTCCTCCGCCAACCACCACTACGTCAACATCAATGACGTTTGCCATCTCACTCCTTCATATTCAGTACGTATCGTTTCGAATAAATGTAACACCCGTCACGAGGCCACACAAGGGGACCAATCCGGTTCCGGGTGATCGTTGGGCCCCCAGGCTCAGGCCTTCCAAACGGTCTTGAGGTTGCAGAACTCCCGGATGCCGTCGGCGGCGAGCTCGCGCCCGAAGCCGGAGCGCTTAATTCCGCCAAAAGGCAGTTCCTGGTAGGAAACCGTCATGCCGTTGATGAACACCGCACCGGCGTCAAGGTTTCCCGTGAACCACTCTTCTTCCAGTGCGTCGCTGGTCCAGACGGAGCTGGAAAGTCCGAAGGTGGTCTGGTTGGCGATCCGCAGGGCGTCCTCGCGATCCGTCGCGCGGTACAGCGAGGCGACCGGCCCGAAGGTCTCCTCCTGGATGATCCGCATCTCTTCGGTGAGACCGGCGAGCACCGTGGGGGCGTAGAAGAAGCCCGGGCGCTCGGGGGCCGTCCCGCCGGTCAGCACCTGGGCACCAAGGGCTCGCGCGTCCTCAACGAGCTCGGCCAACTCGTCGCGTCCGGACGCGGTGGCCAGCGGTCCCACCTGGGTTGCGGGGTCCAGAGGGTCTCCGACAACCAGCTCCGACATCAGCTTCGCGAATTCGGCGGCGAACGCGTCATAGACCTCCGCATGAACGATGAAGCGCTTGCCTGCAATGCAGGACTGGCCATTGTTGCTGATCCGCGCGCGCACGGCCGTCGCGGCAGCGGCGGCAACATCGGCCGAGGGCATGACAATGAACGGGTCGGAGCCGCCCAACTCCAGCACGGATTTCTTCACGTGGTCAGCGGCGATGGAGGCCACCGAGCGTCCTGCCGGTTCGGAACCCGTCAGGGTCACCGCCTTGACCCGGGCGTCGGCAAGCACCGAACCAACCTCGGAGCCGCCGATCAGCAGCGTACGGAAGGAACCTGCCGGGAAGCCCGCCCGCTCAAAAAGCGTGTCGAGGAACAGTGCGGCCTGGGGCACGTTCGAGGCATGCTTTAGCAGTCCGGAGTTGCCTGCCATGAGCGCCGGGGCCGCGAAGCGGATGACCTGCCAAAGCGGGTAGTTCCACGGCATGACCGCCAGGACGGTGCCCAGTGGCTCGTAGCGGGTCCACGCCCGGCTCGCACCGACACTCGACGGGTCCGCCAGCGGGGCATCGGCCAGGAAACCCTCGGCCTCCGCGGCATAGAAACGCATGGCCTTGACGCACTTGTGCACTTCGGCGACCGATTGCGCGATCGGCTTGCCCATTTCGACCGTGATCAGTTCACCCAGGCCTTCGGCCTGGCCCTCCAGGCTGTCCGCCGCAGCCAGCATCCACGCCGCGCGCTGGGCAAAGGTGGTGCCGCGCAGCAGGCGCGCCGCTTCGGCGGCTTCCGCGATGCGGGCCTGGACTTCCTCAGCCGAATGCGACTCAATGATCATTTCGGTCGAACCGGTGGTCGGGTTGACGGTTGCGATTGCCATGGGCTGGGATCCTTTTCCTGGAGACGTGTTCTCTGTCACGACTATATAGGATACGATTCGTATCGGACACCATTTGGGATTGACAAAATGGATCCGCCCGCACCCGCAGCCCGTGGACCGGCTGCCCGAGATCCAAGGAGCGCCTCTATGAGCACCAATGGCGAGCTACCGAAAAACCTTCCACTATTTCTAACCGACGCCGATGTGGCCAGCCTTTCGGACTGGGCCGCGGCAATCGAGGCCATCCGCACCGCGTACAAGGCTCCCGGCGACGAGGCCGGAACTCCGGGGCGGATCTTTGCCCAGACTCCTCGGGAATGGTTGCGGATCATGCCCTCGGTACCGCCCAGCGGCCAGCTGTTCGGGGCCAAGTCGATCGCAGGGTCCTTCGCGGACGGCCTGCGCGTCAGCTATTTGATCTCGCTCTTTGACAAGGACACCGCGGACTTGGTGGCGCTGGTTGACGGAAATCGAGTGACCGGTCTGCGCACCGCAGCGACCACCGCCGCGGGCACCTCCACGATCGTGCCGCGGCGGCCGCTGGTCGTGGGAGTGGTCGGCTCCGGCTTTGAGGCGCGTTCCCACCTGACTGCCTTCTCCCACGTGCTCGAGTTCGCCGAAATCCGCGTGTTCAGCCCGACCCCCGCCAACCGCGAGGCCTTTGCGGCCGAGTTCGATGACGCGTTTGGCGCTCCCGCACGGGCCGTCGGCTCGGCCCGCGAAGCCGCGGAAGGAGCGGATCTGATCCTGTGCGCCGCACGCTCCCGCGATGAATCCCCGACGCTGCAGGCCGACTGGGTGGGCAATAACACCGCGGTGGTATCCATCGGTTCCACCACGGCAGCCCAGCGTGAACTTCCCGCTGAGCTGATCGCCCGTGCAGCGGTGGTTGTGGTGGATTCCCGCGACGAGGTCGTTAACGACAGCGGGGACATGATCGCAGCCCGGTCACACGGCGTCGATGTCGATTCGATTGTTGTCACACTCAATGCCGTCCTGTCCGGTGAAACCGAGATCGACTCGGAAAACGGGATCAGGATCTACAAGTCAACCGGTTCCGGACTGCAGGACATCGTGGTTGCCGAGATGCTCGTGGAGCGCGCCCGCGCCGAGGGCATCGGCACCGTCCTGCCCGTCGGCATCGTCACCAGCCGCAAATAACACCTCACAGACACTTAGGAGAACACCATGGTGGAATACACCAAAGCCGAAGCCCGATCCTGGGCCAAGGAGAACTTCACCGGCACCGTCGCGGTGACGCACCCATCCTTCACCCCCGATTTCTCGGGTATCAACGAGAATGCCATCCGCCACGACATCCTCTTACTCAAGGAACGCGGTTACGCCGGTTCCCTGATCATCGCCGAAGCGAATGTGACCCCGGAGGAAAACGCCCGGATCACTGCCGTCGCCCGCGAGGCTGCCGGGGAAGACTTCGGGCTTTTCTTCCACGCCATTTTCGGCACCCTGGAAGAGAACATCCACGCGGCAAATCTGGCCACCGCCGCCGGCGCCGACCGCGCCCTGCTGGCCTACCCCTCATCGTTCTGGCCGACCTCCTACGACGAGGTCTTCAACTACACCAAGCGCTTCACCGACGAAACCGACCTGGCCACCATGCTGTTCCCGCTTCCGGCCTGGGGCTTTGAGCGCATTCACCCGGCGGGCATGAGCGTTGACTTCGTGCGCCGTGTCCTGGATGCAATGCCGAGCATCGTCGCCATCAAGGCCGAGCAGGGCTACCCGGGCATCCCGGGCCTCATGGAGATGTACCACCACTTCCGCGACGAAGTGGTGATCTCCTGCCCCATCGAGGCCGAGCTGATCCCCCTGATGTCGGTCATGGATATCCAGTTCTCCGGCACCGCGAATACCAACTGGATGGGCGATTACTACCCCAAGGCCTTCGATATGGCCCGCAACGGCAAGTGGGAAGAAGCCATGAAGCTTTACTGGCAGACCCAGCCGGCCCGAGCCGCCAATATTGCTGTTTCGTCCACTTCCACCCCTGGCACCAGCGTTATCAACCGCACCCAGTGGAAGTACCAGGAATGGCTCTCCGGATTTAATGGCGGCGCACTGCGCCCGCCGGCAGCCCGGCTCCCCGACCGTTTCATGAAGCAGCTTCGCGCAAGCCTTGAAGCCTCCGGGCTGCCCGTCACCGATTCGCCTGACTCCGAATTCATGCGAGGACGCGTCAGCGCCTAAGTGCAGCCGGTCTTGTGCCGGCACCGGGAAACCCCGTGGAGGACCGAACCGGATTGGTTCGGTCCTCCACGGGGCTTCTTTCTTGGGGAGGCCTTCCGGCACCTGCACAAGCAACCGGTTGTTGGCCGCTCGGGCACGGGCCGTGTGGACCTCGCCGCCCAAGGGGCACCGGGAACGAATCGTTCGTGGCCACCAATACGGATCCCCGCTGGGAGGGCGGATTTCCAGAACGGACAATATTTCTCCGGCCGCGTAACCCGCGCAACTCGTGTCCGGCCCGGCCGCCGAGTTACACGGGGCAAAGAAACGGCATGGGCCCCCTCACCGGTATTGATTCGACATCAATTGGTGAAGGGGCCCATGCTGTTCCGATTCATGCCTGGAGCGGCGCAGGATCCCGGCCATGGTGGCAACGGGAACCCGGTGCAGTCAATCCATGGCGGTGGCGCGCTCGGTGCTTCCTTGTTCTAGAGCTGGGACAGTTGGAACGTCTTCGATGAGTTCCGGCCCCTGGGTCCGCCGCGACCGCGCACGAAGCCCCGCCAACGAACCGAGAAGCACTCCGATGGGCAACAGCAGGACCAAGAACAGGCCAGAAAGTCCCATTCCTCCGGCGATCAGCGTGCCACCGGCAATACCGCCGGTGGCAGCCCCCAGCCGTCCACCGAATTCCGCCACGCCTATGCCTGCACCCCGCATGCCGGCCGGGTAGGCCATGGCTGCCAAGACGCTGCGTGTGGGGCCAAGGGCGCTTGGCAGAATGAATCCAGTGATTCCCAAAACCACGAGCAGGGATTCGAAACCCGGATCAGGCAAGAGGTAGACCACGACCGACATGGCGGCAGCCAACCCGAGGACAATCCCGATGACCAGGAAACGTGACATCCGGACCAGAATGGCGCCGAGCACCACCCCGCCCACGACACTCGCCAATCCGTAGACACCGACGATGGTGCTGCTCTGCACGGTGTCGAGTCCCGGCTTGGGCAGCTGCAGCAATGTCGGCAGGTACTGGGCGATCAGCAATTGTGTGCCCAAGGAGAAGAAGCCGAAAAGCCACAACAGTACGGTGGTGAGGGCGATTGGACGGGCCAGAATGCTCCCCGCCGGCCCCTTGGGCCTGGATCGCCTGCCCGTCGAACCAAGGCCAGCCGTTGACACGATGCCAGTCGCCCGGCTCTTGGCGGCAAGGAATGCAGGGGATTCGGGGACCACTGCTGCAAGCACCGCGATCACTGCCAACGGAATCAGGCCTGCAACCACGAGTAACACGCGCCATCCTGCGGTGGGAATCAAGGTGCCGGCCAGAATTGCCCCGACAGTTGTCCCCAGGCCCACCCCGGCGTACGCGGTGGCCAGCAGCGCCGCGCGCCGATGCTCAGGAACCAGGTCCGCCAGCAGGGTGTTTCCCGACGCCATGGCGGCGCCCATCCCCAGGCAGGCCAGGATCCGCCAGGCGGCAAATGCCGAGAAGTCGCCCGAGGTGCCGCCCAGCGCGGTGGCCCCTCCGAAGATCAGAACGCTGCAGATGAGTACGGACTTGCGTCCCCATCTGTCGGACAGGCCGCCTGCCGCGACGGCACCAAGGCCCATGGCCAGGAAGCCAACGGCCACCACGAAGGCAATGCCGCCGCCGACGGAGACGCCCCAGCCCTTGATGAGCGTCGGGAATACGTGAGCGACAATCGTGACGTCCATGCCGTCGCAGAGCAGGACAAGCGTGATCAGGCTGAAGTAGATCCAGTGCTTGGCTGTCAGGCGCTCGGAGAGCGAGCCTTGGGCGGATCGGGCGGGTTCATTTCTCTTGCTCAAGGCTCGCTCCATCTTTTATTTCCCCGGGTTCGCGAAGAACTCGTTGAGGCGCTCGGTGGGCAGGTAGTCATCCGGTGCGCCGGCCAGGTCGGTCAGGTCACTGACATCCCATGAGGGGTCCGCAATGGCGGCGAGGTTTTCCCGATTGACGATCACCGACGGTTCAACGATCTGGTTGATCTTCGGGCCCTCGCCCTTCAGGATCCGCAGGGCCACGTCGACCACTGCCTCACCGGTGCGCACCGACGGAGTCGTGGTGCCGAAGTACGGGTAGTCGGGATTTGCCAGCGCCCAGGAGGAGAACCCGTGGCTGGAGCCGTCGTCAGCGATCGGCGGGACCTCCATGCCCGATTCCTCGAAGGCGTTGCGGATGCCCACGCCCATCGTTCCTGCCTGCAGCACGGCGTCAACGCCGGCGGGGTTGGTGGCCAGGAACTTCTGGACCTCGGCCTGGGCCGTGGCCGGCTGGAAGAAACCGGTGACCGATCCGGCGACCTTGATGTCGGGGCAGTTTTCCAGGACTGCGTCGATGCCCAGGGTTGCGAAGGTGGAGACCGGGATGCCGGGGATGCCGTCGACGCGCAGGACGTTGCCCTTGCCCCCGATGGCCCCCACGGTTCCGGCGGTGACCTGGGCGATGGCGAGCGGGGTGTTGCGCGTGACGCTCACTGCGTACTCGGAATCGATCGGCACCTGGGCGGCGACCAGCGGGATTCCGGCGTCGTGGGCGGCCTTGGCCAGGTCCACTGATGGCTCCGGGGCGATGGCCGTGTAGATGATCACGTCGGGCTTGAGCGAGAGTGCCTCGTTGAACTGCTGAAGCTGCAGGGGAACGTTCGACGGATCGTCCGGGGCGAATTCGCCAACGACCTCGACGCCCTCCGCCTTCAGGGCCTTGCGGATCGATTCCGACATGGAGGCGATGAAGGGGCTGGCCGGCGGCATGCCCACGATGGCCGCAGTGAAGCCCTCAGTCTTCTTTGACTTGTAATCGGCCCATGCCGACTTCCGGACCTCGTAGGGGTACAGGTCGTATCCCGCGGCGATTTCTTGGGGGAAATCGGCCAACAGGCCGTTGGGATCGTTGGCCGCATCCGTCGGCAGCGAACCGCAGGTGCCGGCGGCCGGCGATGCCTGCGCGACCGGGGCAGAGCCGGAGGCGGCGGGTTCCGCCGGCGCCGATGATGCGCATCCGCTCAGGGCCAGGGCGCCGGCCCCCAGGATCGCGGCGCCGAACGTGGTGAAGCGGGGGAAAGATGACGTCTTCTTCATGGTCTATCTCCTTGCCGAGTGAAACGATTCGTATCGTATGGAATTAGAGTGCCACATGCGGTACGATTCGTCTAGTTTCGAATGAGATCCACGCCACACAACTCGCATTTCTTAGGAGATCCTCCGTGAACAACCAACCCACCGGCCTGGTGCTCTCCGGGGTGAGCAAGCGCTTCGGGGCCACGCGTGCCCTCATCGACGGGGACCTGCATCTGCGGCCCGGCGAGATCCACACACTTTTGGGCGAAAACGGCTCGGGCAAGAGCACGCTCGTCAAGATCATGGGAGGCGTCCACCGGCCGGATTCCGGCACCGTCGTCTTGGACGGCGTCCCCGTCACCAGCCGGTCGCCACGAGCCTCTATGGATCTGGGGATTGCCACGGTGTTCCAGGAGGTCCTCACCGCCGGGAGCCAATCGGTCCTCGAGAACGTCTGGCTCGGATCCCACGGGACCTTCCGCCGCGCCCTGCCCCGCGCCGAGCAGCGCTCCATTGCACGCGACGTACTGACCCGCATTGCCGGGGACATACCGCTGGATCTTCCCGCCGGACAGCTCTCGCTCTCCGAGCGTCAGTCGGTGTGCATTGCCCGTGCCCTGGTCCGCAAGCCCAAGGTCCTCATCCTTGACGAGTCGACGGCCGCCCTTGATGTGAGATCCCGGGACCGGCTCTTCGTCGAGATGCGCCGACTCGCGTCCGAGGGAACAGCCATCTTGTTCATCTCGCACCGCATGGACGAGGTCGCGGAGATCTCCGACCGCGTCACCGTCCTGCGCTCAGGGCGCACCGTATCCACCGTGGAGCGCACGGAGCTGTCCATCGACCGGTTGATCTCGGACATGACGGGAAACACCGGCCACACCGAGACCCGACGACGGCCGCACGATCCCGGGGAGAGAATCCTGCAGGTATCCTCCGTCCGCCTGGCCCCGGAGTCGACCCCCATCGACTTCGAGCTGCGCGCCGGCGAGATCGTGGGCCTCGCCGGGCTCGAGGGCCACGGACAGGACCAGTTCATCAAGCGCCTGGCAGGCCTCGAAGCCGGGGCCGGCAGCGTCGAGCGGCTTCTGGCCGAGGGTGCGGCCCAGCTCACCGAGCGCAACGGCGATGACCTGGGGGTTGCCTACCTGCCGCGCGAACGTCGCGGCGAGTCGCTCTTCGAGTCCATGTCGATCAGGGAAAACTTCGCGCTCCCGACCCTGGACCAGCACCGCCGCGGCGGGCTGCTGGACTCCGGCAGCATCAACCGGAAGTTCGAGGCCTTTGCCCATCTGCTGTCCCTGCGTTTCGGTGCCGCGCACGATGCCATCTCCACCCTCTCCGGCGGCAACCAGCAGAAGGTGCTGCTGGCCCGCTGGCTTGCCACCGACCCGAAAGTCCTGCTGCTGAACGACCCCACCCGCGGGGTGGACATCGGGACCAAAAGGGAAATCTACGCGATCCTTGACCGGCTCAGCTCAACTGGCATGGGCATCGTGGTCCTCTCCAGTGAGGTCGAAGAGCTCGTGGACCTCGCCGACCGCGTTCTGGTCTTCCGCGACCAGGCGGTATTTGCCCAGATCCCCCACGCGCAGCTTTCCACCGAATCCATCGTCGCCGCCTACTTCGGCCAGAAATCAGAGGTCCTCACATGAACCGCGTCCTGACCCTGTTCCAGCGCTGGCCCTTCGCCTTTGCCTTGCTGCTCGCCCTGGTGCTGCTGGTGCTGAACCTTTTCGTCTCTCCCTCATTCCTCTCCCCCGCGCGCCTGCCCGGAACCCTGGCCACGCTGGCGCCGTTCGTGCTGGTGGGATTCGCCTCCACACCCTCGATCCTCGCCGGCGGCATCGACATCTCGGTCGGCCCCCTGGCCACGTTCATCAACTGTTTCTTCGTCGCCATCCTGATCCCCGCGGGGCTGGGCAACTGGCAGGTCGCGGCTCCCATCATCCTGGCAGTGGCCGCCGGCATCGGCGCCCTGAACGGAATCCTGATCGCCGTGGTTCGCCTGCACCCGGTCGTCGCAACCACCGGGATGCTGTTCCTGCTCGTGGGCATGTCGCTGACCATCGCGCAGAACCCTGTGGCCGCACCGGACAACTGGACCGAGGTCTTCGCCGGAGGCATCGGCATCCTCCCGGGTGCCCTGCTGACCATCGGCGCCGCCGGGCTCATCTGGTTCGGCCTGCGCCGCACCGCATTTGTCAGCAATCTCTTGGCCACCGGCGAGAGCGATGTCTCCGCCTACGGGTCCGGGGTCAACATCAAGGCGATCCGGATCCTGGCCTATACGCTCGGCGGGCTGTTTGCCGGAATCGCCGGAATCGCGTTGACCGCCATCGTGCAGTCCTCGCAGTCTTCGCTCGCCACCACCTATGCCCTGTTGGGGCTCGCCGCCGCGGTGCTGGGCGGAACCAGCCTGGCCGGTGGGCGCGGCGGCCTGTTGGGCGCCCTCTTCGGAGCGCTCTCCATCTACCTGCTCCAGCAACTGCTCACCGCCTCCGGCGTGGCACCGAGCCTCATCCAATTCGCCTATGGCTCGGTCCTCGTCCTTGGCGTTGTGCTGGGCGCAACGCTGCTGGCCCCCCGATTGAAGAGGAAAGCATCATGACCAGTGACACCCTGTCCCCCGCACCGGCGCCCGCCGTCCGGACCCCCCGGACCTGGGCCAGGTTCAAGGCCTGGATCTTCGAGGTCCCTGCCCTGCAGGTTCTGGTCGTGGTGGCCCTGGCGACCTGGCTGGTCATCACCATCCCGGCCATCGCAAACCCGCGGTCCATCACCTCGATCCTGGTCATCAGCTCCCTGCTCGCGCTGGCCGCCATGGGCCAGACGCTCGTGGTGATCCTGGGCGGACTGGACCTGGCCGCACCCGGCTACATCCTCTTCGGCGCCTTCGTGGCGGCAAACGTGGCGGGCAAGCTCGCCGTCCCGGCGATCGTGGCAGTGCTGATCACTGTCCTGCTCTGCGGCGGCATCGGCGCCCTGATCGGCTGGATCTGCCACCGCTTTGCGGTCCAGCCGCTGGTCGTCACGCTGGGCACCGGCGCGGCACTCACGGGCGCGACGTTGTTCCTCGCGGACGGCGATTATTCCTCCGCCCCGCCGCAGGCGTTGCGTTCCCTGGCAAGCCTGCGCGGCACCACCTTCGGCATGCCGTTCCCGCCGATCATCCTGATCGTGCTGCTGTGCGGGGTGGGCATGTGGATTTTCCTCAACCGCACCGCGGCAGGGCGTCGCTTCCACGCGACGGGAGTGAATTTCCGCGCCGCCCGGTTGACGAGGATCCGCACCTCCGCCGTCTGGACCCTCGTCTTCGCCGCCTCCGGCGCATTGGCCGGGATCTCCGGCATCTTCATTGCCGCCTACGGTTCGGGCTGGTCGCAGACCATCGGTGAGCCGTATCTGTTCTCCGGCCTGGCCGCCGTCCTGGTGGGCGGCACCATCTTCGGCTCGATCCGCGGCAGCTACACCCGGACACTGCTCGGCGCCCTCACCCTCACCATCCTGTCCACGATCATTGTGAGCAACGGACTCTCCGAGGCGCAAAGCCGGATCATCTTCGGCATCATCATCCTGGCCGTGGTCTCGCTTTACGGCCGCGAACGCCACGTGCGCGACAGGTTCTGAGTTCCGGTCCTGCTTGCACATACAACAGATGAATGAAGGCCATTGGTTCGGGGCTGAGACAATGCCCCACAGCTTGTGGCGCATCCTACTGGCGCAACATCCGCACCATTCCGGGCAAGGCTCAGGGTAAGGAGGAATGCCAGGGGTACACGGCCGAAGGGCCGAAACACGGCAGATCCCGCAGCAGCTCGTTGCAGAGGATGCCTGATCCGGTCAATGCAGCGCAACAACCAAACAGTTTCTCGCAACCCATATGAAAAGCAGTGTCAATACGATACGATACGACTCGAACGCAATAATGGATGAACGGTTTCATCCTGGTTCCATTGAAAAACCCAAGGAGAAAAAATGTCCTCCGAGACCTCCACCGTCGCCGAGGTGCTTTCCAGCCCCTGGAAAATCGACGGCCTGACCATCAAGAATCGCTATGTGCTCAGCCCCATGGCGGTGCTCCAGCCCACCAAGGACGGCCACCCCAGCGACCAAACGATCGCGTTCCTCACCACGCGCGCACGTGGCGGCGTCGGGCTCCTGATCATCGGTGGCACCGTTGCCACCGAACGCGGAAACCAGGAAGCGCCGTTCCAACCGCTGATGCGCTTCGACAGCGACAAGTTCATCCCGGGCCTGAAGCGCATGGTCGATGCCGTGCACGAGCACGACGTCCCCATCTTTGCCCAGATCTTCCCGAGCTTCGGCGCCATGGGCGTGCCCGGCGAGGGCAGGTCCACGCGGGCCGCGAGCCCGAAACCCGTCCGCATGGCAGCACCGCGCCTGCCTCACGGCCTCTACATCCCGGGCGGTCGCACCAACCCGACTCCGAATGAGATCACCAAGGATGAGATCCTGGAGGTCCAAAACTCCACTGTCGCCTCGGTGCTCCGGGCCAAGGCCGCCGGCTTCGACGGAATCGAGCTCGGTGCGCACATGCGCTACCTCTACTCCTCCTTCCTTTCGCCGCGCACCAACTGGAGGACAGATGAATACGGCGGCAGCGCCGAGAACCGCGCCCGCATCCTCGTGGACACGATTCGGGCCATTCGCGCCGAAGTCGGCACCGAATATCCGGTGGGCCTGCGCATGAGCGTCAACGACCACCTCCCCGACGGCCAGGGGCCAGAGGGGTTCGCGGAGGTCGCGGCGATCATCAACGAGGAAGGTCTCGGATACATCGCCCTCAGCGATGCAAACTACGAGTCGATGGACAACAACGTCACTTCCGAATCGGGCGCCATCATCGAGCACGGAGAGCCCCAAGCCTTCCGCGCGGCCATGCCCAACGTCCCCCTGCTGCTAAGCAGCACCTTTGATCCGCGGCAAAGCGCGGACGCCATCACCGCCGGGTTCGCCGACGGAATCATGCTGGCTCGGCAGTTGCTGGCCGATCCGGACTTCCCCAACAAGGTGCTGCAGGGACGCCAGAATGAAATCAACTGGTGTGATCACGACAATTCTTGCCTGCGCCGGCTGATCCTCAACGTGCCGGTGCGCTGCCACAAGAACCCGGCCATGGGGCGCGAAGCGGTTCTCGCCGGGACCAAGGAACCCGTGTCGATCAAGCTCAAGCGTCCGGTGGAGAACCTGCTCATCGCAGCGACCGGCTCCACCGTCCTCATGGGCATCGCCGACAAGCTGGCGACCGCCGGCCAGAAGGGCTCCAAGGGCTAACCCCTGCGCCGCGTCGGAGATCCGTCCAGCTGACGGTTCTCCGGCGCGGCTACCTCGGCACAAATGCGTGTGCGCCCGAACTCCACCTGGAGTCCGGGCGCACACGCATTTTGACCTATTTAACTGCTGCCGTTCCGAAAGACTTTAGCCGGCCGGGCGCAGCGCCCTGCCGGTTCCGCGGTAGATGGCCACGGTCCGGTCCCCCGCCCGCACCATCACATCCACAATCATCCGGCGGCCCTCATGGAAGCTCACCTCGGCGGTGGCAACCAGTTCGTCGGCGATGTGGGCCGGGGAAATGTAGGAGATGGAAGCCTCGGCGGTCGCAATTCCGGCACCGAAGGTATTGGCGGCCATGGCGAACGCGGTGTCGGCCAGCGCGAAGACCAATCCGCCGTGGGCAATCCCGTGCCCGTTGGCCATCTCTGGCACCACGGTCAGGATCGCCGTGGCGCGTCCCTCGCTGGCACTCAGCACCTGGATGCCGAGGCCCTCCAGGGCCCTGTCGGCTGCCAACATCGAGCGGGCCGGGTCTGCAATGAGCGGTGCCGGGTTCATGAGAGTCGCTCCACTACCATCGCCATGCCCTGCCCGCCGCCCACGCAGAGCGTTGCCAGGCCGAGGGAGCCGTCCGTGGTTTGCAGTCCGTTGACGAGGGTTCCCACCAGCCGCGCACCGGTCGCACCGAAGGGGTGGCCCAGGGCAATCGCCCCACCAAACGGGTTCACCTTTTCCGGGTCCGCACCAAGCTTGCGCACCACGGGCACCACCTGGGCCGCGAAGGCCTCGTTCAGCTCGACGATATCGATGTCGCCGATCGACAGGCCCAGCCGATCCAGCAGGCGGCTGGAGGCCTCCACCGGACCCAGTCCCATGATTTCCGGCGAGAGTCCACTGGCGCCACTGCCCAGGATGCGGGCCAGCGGCTTCAATCCGAGCTCGCCGGCACGCTTGGCGCTCATGACCACCAGGGCGGATGCACCGTCGTTGAGCGGGCTGGCGTTGCCCGCCGTGACGGTTCCGGATTCGTGGAACACCGGCTTGAGGCCGGAAAGCGCCTGGAGGGTGGTGCCCGGGCGCGGGCCGTCATCGGCCCTGACGACGGCGCCGGCAACCGTGGTCACCGGCACGATCTCGCGCGCGAAGTAGCCGGAGCCGATCGCCCGTTCCGCCCGGAGCTGGGACTCAAGCGCCCATTCGTCCTGGTCCTGGCGCGTGGTGCCGGTTTGGCGGGCCACGAACTCGGCGGTCTTGCCCATGGAAAGGGACACATCGGGGAGCTTCCCGGCTTCGCGGGGGTCAACCCACGGCCGTCCGGATTCGAAGACACCATCGGCGCGCTTTGCCGCGTCCGCGAAGGCGGGATGCGGGGACTCGACGACCGGCGGTGTCGAGCTGGTCGATTCGACGCCCGCAACCAGGAACGCTTTCCCGTCGCCGGCCTTCACCGCTTGGGCCGCCATCGCGGTGGCCTGCAGGGAAGAGGCGCAAAAGCGGTTTACCGTCACCGCCGGGACGCTGTCCATGCCCCCCAGCACCATGACACGGCGCCCGATGTTGTCGCCCTGGGCCCCCTGCGGGACCGCGCAGCCCATGTAGGCGTCGGCAAACTCGGTGTGCTCCAGCTGCGGAATGTCCGCGAGCGCGCCGCGGATTGCTGCCAGAGCGAGGTCTTCGGGGCGCTCATTGGCAAGCGATCCCTTGCGGGCCCGGCCGATCGGCGTCCTCCGGTAGGCGACGATGACCGCGTCGTTCGGCGCGAGGGCGGTGTTCACGATGATGTTTCCTTTCGTTGTCGACGTCCCGCCTATCGGACGGGCTCCACGGACTGCGAAGGGATGGGGCCAGAACGGATCGTGCACGTTTGACACGGGCACCGCAAGAGCATTCATCCAACGTCGACTCAAATATATACGAACCGTATCGTATTGCACAATGCCTTCGCATTCCCGGTGCCCGAACTGCCCCTACGCGCCGCGCCCTGCCGGCACCTTGCCCCCTCCCGCCCCCGGGACGCGCACGCCGCCCACACGGTCCCGAGCGACCGGGCCCCGCCGCCGCGAACCCCGCGTCGCCCCGCCGATCTTGACGTCAAGACGAGCCCCGCCCGACTGCTTGTGAGCCACATCACCACGTGCTACAGTCTTCCCACCAAGCAGACATCACTTCCCACTAGATGGGAAAATCCCGCACGAGGGCCCCGGTGAGCAAGGCTCTCGATACCGGGTGATCGCCGTACACAGACGCGCTCGTGAAGAGCAAAGTAGGAGAACCATGACCGATTATGAAATTGCCGTCATTCCCGGGGACGGAATCGGCACTGAAGTCGTTGACGCGGCCTTGGCCGTACTGAAGGAATGCGAAACGCGCTACGGGCTAAAGATCAACTACACGTTCCATGACTTCAGTGCGGACTTGTACCGCCGTACCGGACGGAAGATCACTGCTGCGGACATGGATGAGATCGGCAAGGCGGATGCAGTGCTGTTCGGTGCCATGGGACTGCCCGACGTACGCGGACCGGAGGGCCTCGAACTGGGCGCCCAGGTTGAAATGCGGGCCCACTACGGACTTTTCTCAAGCCTTCGGCCGGTTCGACTTTTTCCCGGCGTTGAGAGCGCGGTGAAGGCGAAGAACGTCGACATGCTCGTGATCCGCGAAACGTCCGAAGGAATGTTCGCGGGGATGGCCGACGTGCATGAACCCAGCGACGAGAGCGCAAGCGATCGCATGACGATTACGCGGGCCACCTGCGAGAAGCTTTTCGACGTTGCGTTCTCCCAGGCCCGGGCGCGCCGCAAGCGCGGAACCCCCGGGCACGTGACCCTGCTGCACAAGTCCAATGCCCTGCGCAGCAATGTGCTTATGGAGAAGGTATTCGACGAAGTCGCCGCGATGAACGACGATATCGGCAGCGCAAAGTTCTACATTGACGCGGGGTCGATGTACATGGTCACCGATCCGGAACGATACGACGTCATCGTCACGGAGAACATTTTCGGCGACATCGTTTCAGAGATTGCGGCAGGCCTCGTGGGAGGTCTTGGCGTCGCCCCGTCGGCCGACGTCAGCCAGACGCACGGCGTGTTCCAGCCATCCCACGGAAGCGCGCCCGATATCGCCGGCCTGGGGATCGCCAATCCGACGGCGATGATCCTGTCCGCCGCGATGATGCTGGAATGGCTGGCCGAGCGCCGCGGGGACGACCGTTGCGCCAAGGCTGCACGGAGCATCCAAGTCGCCGTCGAGTCAACGCTGGCAACAGGTCCTCGTGCACGCGACCTCGGCGGGACGGCGGACACCCAGGAAGTGGTTGACGCAGTCATCGGAGCCTTGCCGGCGTAGTTGAAACCCGGGGGCACGAACACCGTGCCCCCGCCATGACCGCAAGGTCCTCCCCCCACCGACGCGCACGCTCTGATCAGTCAGATTCCCGTGTTGCCGTCGACAGCTCTTGACGTACGAAAGGTGCGTACCAATGACCTACAAGGTCCTGTTCCTAAACCCCTTGAAGGACTACATAGAACGTCTCGTGGAATCAACCCCGGAGGGCTTCAGCGTCACCGTCATGCCGGCCGGGGCTGATGTTGCGGACATGTGCCGTGAAGCCGCGGATGCCGATTTCCTCATCTCCGGCATCGATGTTCCCGAAGAAGTTTTCCGGGCAGCGAAGAACGTGAAATTCATCCAGTACATGAGCTCCGGCTATGGGCAGCTGCCACTGGGCGTCCTGAACGAACTAGGTGTCCCGGTGGCCCAGATGAAGACCCATTCCATCTCCGTCGCGGAGCATGCGCTCACGTTGATGCTGACAGTGATGCGGCGAATTCCGGCGTCCACGCAGTTGATGCGCGACGGAAAATGGCGCCAGGACCTGGACGAGATGTCCTACTCTGAGCTGTACGGCAAGACCGTCGGGATCGTCGGTCTGGGGAACATCGGGCGCTGGGTCGGCAAGGTCGTGCACCACGGCTTCGGCGCCAACGTGGTCTTCCATGACAACGCGGAGATCCCGTTGACTGTTTCCGAGCTCATCGCGGCGCGCCCCGTCCCGCTGGAGGAGCTCATGGCGGTCTCCGACATCGTCTGCCTGAGTGTTCCGTTGAATGCGGAGTCCGACAAGATGATCGGGCGGGACGAACTGGCGCTGATGAAGCGCAGCGGCGTCCTCGTCAACGTCGGGCGCGGTGAGGTCCTCGATGAGGGTGCGCTCATCGAATGTCTGCGCGAAGGGCGCATCGCAGGGGCAGGACTTGATGTCTATGCAAGCGAACCGTTGGCCACCACCAGCGAACTGCTGAATATGGAGCAGGTCGTGTGCACACCTCATATGGCCGGTGTCGGCTGGGAGAACGTCGAGCGACGGATCGCGACCGTGTGGCAGAACTTCGATTCGGTATTGCGTGGCGGCATTCCCGGCGGGGTCGTCACGACCACGAAGCGAGCGGCGAACATGCATGCTCCCCTGCAGCTCGTCGCGGAAGCGACGCGAGTCTAACGGATCGCTGCCGGCGATCCTCCTCGGCGACGGAGTGGCTACTGCGCTCCGGTCAGCCACCTGCACGCGCCGGTCCGCTCCTGAACCAGCTTCCACCTCACCCCGGAAACACCTGCCTGACCCGACCCTAATGCAAAGGAACACCATGTCCACTACCTCGACCCCAAAGCCCGCGGGCACCACCGACGAGGCGAGGCGCGACGCCCTCGGGGCGCTCGAGCAGGAGATCAACGCCGGCACGGAGTCCGTACTGGCCCGTCCGGTCGACAAGACCGTCGACGGCCGCGGCGGCGTGCACCACCCGGGGGCCGGCTGGAAGCGGATCGCCAGCGTGCCGATCATGCTGTACCTGGTCATGGCCGCTGCCGTGGTCACGGCTGCCGTGACCGAGACGCTGCCGCCGTCGATGCTGTCCGGATTCGCCGTGACGATCCTGCTCGGCGGGCTGTTCATCTGGCTCGGCAACCGGGTGCCGGTGATCCGGGACTTCGGCCTGCCGACCATCCTGTGCACCTTTGCCCCGGCCACATTGGCCTTCTTCGGCCTCGTCCCGGAACCGATCATCACGGTGGCCAGCACCTTCATCGACGAGCAAGGCTTCCTGGACTTCTTCGTCATGGCGATCATCGCCGGCTCCATCCTTGGCATGCCACGGGCGCTGCTGGTGAAGGCCGGGCCGCGCTTCGCGGTCCCGGTCCTGGGCACCATCGCCGTCACGTTCCTGGTCATCGGCGCAATGTCCATGGCCTTCGGCAAGGGCTTCATCGAGGGCATCCTGCTGATCGCAGCGCCCATCATGGCCGGCGGCCTGGGCCTGGGAGCCCTGCCGATGTCCGAGATGTTCGCCGCCCGCACCGGGCAGGACGCCTCCGCCTTCATGGGCGACCTGATGTCCGCCGTCGTGCTGGCCAACGTCTTCTGCATCATCTTCGCCGGCCTGCTCAATGGCCTGGGCAAGAACCGGCCGACCCTGTTCGCCGGGTTCTCCGGCAACGGCGACCTGATCCGGGTCAAGGGCAACCGCCAGGACCTGTCGATGCCGAAGAAGGCAGGCCACTCCACCTTCATCACCCTCGGCAAGGGCCTGCTCTTCGCCGCCGTGATCTTCGTGGTCGGCGAAATGACGGGGGCATTCCTGACCTTCCTGCACCCCTATGCCTGGGCCATCATCATCATGGTGGTCCTCAAGCTGACCGGCTGGCTGCCGAAAGACCTCGAGGAATCCGCCACCGACTGGGGCGAACTCATCAACGCCGTGCTGGTCCCGGCCCTGCTGGTGGGCGTCTCCCTGACCTACATCAAGATCGACGAGGTCCTCGTCTCCCTGGCCGACCCTGCCTTCATCATCCTGACCTTCCTGTGCGTGCTCGTGGCAGGCCTTTCCTCCGGCGTCATCGGCTGGTTGGTGAAGTTCAACTTCGTAGAGGTGGCGATCGTCCCCGGACTCGTCATGGCGGACACCGGCGGCTCCGGCGACGTCTCGGTCCTCAGTGCCTCCGAGCGCATGCACCTGATGCCGTTTGCGGCGATCACCAACCGCATCGGCGGCACGCTGGTGCTGTTCCTCACCTCCCTGATGGTGCCTCTGCTGGCCCTGTGACACGGTGAGGACCTGATTTTCCTCCCGATACGAGTGCAGAACCGGTAACCCCCAGGTGCCCTGGGTCGATGTCAATCGACCCAGGGCACCTGGGGGTTTGCCAATGGCCTCCTGCTGACCGCTATGGTCCGGGACGGGCACCACATTCCGAACGTGGTTTCGGAGGGACCGGGTTGCGGCCACGTGGTCGAGGAGACTGCCGGAGCCGGCGCCGAGGGCGCGTGAAACACGAGTGTTTTAACAAATTGGTCTTCAAGGTCCGGATAGCTGGCTAGCGACCGGGGCGGGCCCCAGAGTCGGCACATGCCGGGCACCACCCCACCGGAACGGATGGAACAGGCCCACGCCCAAACCTTGGCCCGACTCACACCACAGCAGCGCGCCGCCGTGCAGGCCGGACTCGTAGAGCAGCTGCCAGCCAGCGCCCCGGGCCGGAGACATGTCGGTACGAACACTGCGCCGCTGGACAGTTTAGGCAGCGGCGTAAATTTCAATCGCACCCACCCAAGGCTCTAATGCACGTCGAATCTCACCATGGCTTCAACCCATCCGTCGCCAATGGCGCGGACGAAACGGCGTATCAATGTCGGCAGCTACCCCGCGGAAAGCCCCTCAAGAGCCGTCTGCATCATGACGCTGGTGACCTTGGCATCCAGGGGGCCGGACTGGAACAACAGCCGGAAGTAGATGGGTGCGTAGAGCAGTTCCGTGACGACCTTGGAATCGAGCCCCTCGCGCATCGACCCCTCACTGATGGCCCGCTCAACCAGGGATTCAACGACCTGCGCTCGCGGGGTCCAGAAATGCTTCTTGAACTCGGCCATCGTGGCCTCGTCCTGCTGGCACTCGCCAATGAGTTGGGCAACGAGCCGGCCCTCGCTACCCGCATAGACCTCTGCAAGCGAGGCCATGTGCTCACGGAGCGCTTCGATGGCGGAAACGTCCTCGCGCACCGGGGTGCGTGCGACGTGGTTGTCCAGGAACGTGTCGATCACTACGGCAACCTTGCTCGACCACCACCTGTAGATGGTGGTCTTGCTGACGCCGGCTTCGCGGGCAATGCGCTCAATGGAGAGCTTCTGCACCGTAAATCCGGCCGCCCCCGAACCGTCGAGCAACTTCATCGTTGCTTCCAAAACCGCCCGACGACTGTCTTCGCTTCTAATGGCCATGATTCAACCCTACTTGCAAAATTATCCAATACGAAACGTACACAATCATTTGTGGACATTCTGGTCCCAAGGACACCACAGGACGGTCTCCGCTGGCCGGTCAGCAAGGACGCGCCACGCAACGAGTACTGAAGCATGACACCCCGCAAGGAGAAGGCAACAAGTACCCAACGGCCGCGGCACGCATCCCCAGGGCGCCAGACCCAGAATCGTGACCCTTTGCCCGAGGCCCGTCGGCGGGTTGACGTAATATCTTTGCGCTGCCCTGTGATGCGGCTTACACTCAATACGAAACGGATCGGTTCTTATTGGGAGGCATCGTGTCTGTAGCCTCTGCCCCGGAGGTCGTGGCAGCAGAAAACTCAGCGAAGGTTCGGGCCTTGGTGGTGGGCTCGGTTGGCGCCCACCGTTCATTGCCTGGCGGGCATCTGCCCGCATCGCGGAACTCTCACCGAACCTCGTTCGAGGTGGACCAGTGACTTCCGTACTGGACACCAGGTCGGTTCCCGCTGCAGAACGCCGGGATTACTGGTCCGCCGGGATCGCCGAACGTTTCTTTCCGATGGAGGTCGAATCGGTCGAGGCTTCTTCCTTCGAGGCCCGCCTGGCCGGTGGCCAGATGGGACAGGTCGGGGTCCAGTCCATTCAGGGACTTGCGCACCGGGTGGCACGCACACAACGGATGATCGCCACCGCCGACCCTGAATGCCTGCTGCTGTATCTGATGACCAAGGGTTCGATCCACATCGATCAGGACGAACGCAGCTGCGTACTCCGCCCCGGTGACATTGCCTGTCAGGATACATCGCGCCCCTCCACCTTCGAGGGGCGGGAGGGCTTTGAGGTACTCGTCTTCAGCATTCCCAAATCGTTTGTCGGGGCGCAGGCCGAAGTCATCTCCCGGCATTCGGCGACACGGGTGGTTTCGGGCCCCGGACGGCTCACCGGGCCGGCAGCACCGTTCCTCGCACAGCTCGCCCGGATCACCACAATCGGTGGCGGGTTCTCGGGCCCTGACGGCGAAGCAGCGGCGGACATGATGTTGCCCCTGCTTCGGAGCATGTATGGGGCACAAGAGACTGCCGATCCGCGTTCGCGCCCCGAGGCACTGCTCGCTCGCATGCAGCGGTACGTCATGGAGAACCTGCACGACCCGGACCTCGGACCCGAGTCAATCGCACAGGCGCACTATGTGTCCACTCGCTATGTGCACAAGATCTTTGCAGCCTCCGGCACCGCGGTGTCGTCCTGGATCCGCGAACGCCGATTCGAAGGTGCCGTGGGCGAATTGCGCCGATCCCCGGAAACGACGATCGCAACCGTCGCGACGAGGTGGGGCTACCGACATCCGGCGAGCTTCAGCCGTGCGTTCCGCGAGGTCCACGGTTGCGCGCCTCGCGATGCACGGCAGCTGCCGCTCTCGGCATAAAGCCCCAACCAATTGGTGGGCAAAGGTTCTCCCGGCTACAGACAGGGAGGTTGTTTTGGCCCGGCATGATGCCGGGCCAAAACAACCTCATTCGAATATTCCCTGGCGCCCGGCCGAGTCGCTACTTGCCGACGTCGATGACGTCCAGGTCCCGACCCACGACCATGCGACCGTCGAAGCCCTTGGCGCATTCGGCCCACACCGATTCGGGCTGGATGACGGGAACGAGGTGCGAGAGCACCAGCGTGCCCACGTTTGCCTCGGCGGCGATGGATCCGACTTCCGACTTCAGCGTGTGTGCCTGGATGAGGTGCTGGTACAGGCCTTCCTCGGCTTCGCTTCGCGGGACGGGGAACAGCTGCCCTGCCCAGTCCTCGTCAATCACCTCGTGCACCAACACGTCCGCATTCCTTGCCAAGCGCACCAGGTTCGGGCACTTGGCGGTGTCACCGGAGAACACCACCGATCCGTCGTCCGTGTCGAAGCGGTATGCCAGGGCGGGGAAAACCGGCGCGTGGTTCACCAGCGTGGCGGAGACCTTGACGCGCTCGTCCTCGTAGAAGGTGAACGGCTTCATGTCCGGCGCCGGGGTGCCGTTGGGATCCTTCAGGTACCTTTCAGGGACCGGGACATCCTTGCCCTCCCACAACTGGGTCGGCGCCGGTTTCCGGTTGTCGAAGATCCTGTCGTTGAGATCGGTGGCAAACATCTGCACCATAAGATCAGTCATTTCCCTGGTGCCGGGCGTCGGATTCCCGGGACTGACCGGGGCGGGGGCGGGGCCCGTACCGAACAGCGGAGGAAGTGCCCCGCGGTTGCCGGGTCCCCAGACCGGGATTTTGTTGACGCTTTGCAGTCCGTTGTAGATCCCGTTGACCAGTACGTTGTTCAGGTCAACGACATGGTCGGAATGCAAATGGGTGAGGAAGATCCCCGCCAAGACGTCGAGCGGGCCGACCTGGGCAGCCGGATTCTCCGGGCCGAGGTTGGCCTTGCGCAGTTGCGTCAGTACGCCGTGTCCGGCATCAATGAGGTAGTAGCGGTCACCGACGACCAGCGCGGAGGCGATGCCCGCACTGTCATTTCCGGGAAAATGGGTGGGCCCACCGGCCGTCCCGAGCAGCACCAGCTTGGTCTTGGACCCGCGGGACGAAGGGGGCCCGAACTTGCGCAGGGGATTCTTGGCGGCGTTGGCTTCACCGGGCACGCCGGCACCCAGCGCAAGGCCGGCGGCACCGAGCCCCAGCCCCGCCATCAGACGACGGCGGCCAATGCCTGAACGCATTTCATTCGGCAGGTCAACACACATGGGTTTTCCTTTTCGTTCGACGGGCGAAGTGTGGGGCGATCCCGGAACCGGAGTCGAATGGGCAGCAAGGTTCCACCCCGAGGAGTTCGAGACGTTCCCCAAGATCGTCGGGGAAGCCCCCGCCCCTTGAATAGGGCGAGGACTTCCCCGACGCCGGGCGATCACATCTGCTGCGGGAAGCCTGCCTCGCGCAGGCGGGTGCCCCAGATCCCCGACTTGCCCGGGGCAATGATCCCGTTCGGGTCAAGCGTGTCCTTGATCTGCTCGTTGAAGCGGCGCAGCGCGTGGTCGTTGAACCCGAACTGGTCGGCCGCCAGGTCCATGAACGACAGGTGCGCCCGGTATTCGCCGTAGCCGCGCTTGCCGGCCTCGGCGACCATGCGCTTGGCCAGGGCATACGCATTGGCGACCTGTTCGGGGTTCTTCGTGTCGAAGGCGATCACGTTGATGAACGTCGTCGACCGCGCATTGATCGGAAGCATGCCGCCGAGGAAATCGAGGCCCGCCTCGGCGCACATTTCCCTCATCATCTTCTGCGCGGCGATTGCGTTTCGGCCGGTGAGCGGGATGACCGGCGAGAAGTCGACGTGGCCGCCCTCTTCGCCGCCGGACCAGCCGGCCATCTTGTACAGGTCCTGGCTCGGAACGCCGATCTGCACCCGCTCGTGCGGGTTGGGCAGCGTCTCCCACGCCTCTTTCCCGTGCTTCTGGCCCACCAGGTCTACGCTCGGGATCTGCAGGAAGCGCGCCTCGAGCTTCGCGAAGTTGTGATCGACCACCGCTTCATCTCCATAGAGGGCAAAGCGCATCATCCAGCGCCCCAGCCCCATCTCCTTGGCGATCTTGTCGATGACCTCCTCCGGCATCGGGCCCTCGCCCGTGTACCACTCGGCGCGGGTGGTGAGCATCGAGGCCATGCACAGCGTGTTCGACAACTGCGGGCGCATGTCGATGGTGCCGTCGAGCATGAGCTCACGCAGGGCATCGACCACCGCGGGCATCTGTTCCTCGTCCCAGACGCGCAGCCACAGCGGCATGTAGGTCTCGGGCTTGGGCATCAGCCAGTAGCCCATCTTGGTGACGATGCCGTAGTTGGACTGCATGAACATCTCGGTCGAGGTCGGACCCAGGCCGCGCTTGTACAGCGGCCAGGTCGGGTTGTTGTCCATGGCACCCGAGCCGGTGCGCATGAGGTCGCCGTTGGGGAGCACCACCTCGAAGCCGCAGTGCGAGGCCTGGTCGATCGAGTACGGCATGTAGGTGAGCCCGTGCTCGAGCGTGTTCGAGACGACGCCTCCCCAGCCGATGTCCACGATGGAGGCCACCAGGTTGTGTCCGCCGGCCTCGATGGCGTCGTGCAGGTCATACCAGCTGACTCCGGGCTCCACGATCGCGTAGCCAAGTTCCTCGTTGATCTCCAGGACCTTGTTCATCTCCCGGAAAGAGAGCATTACCGACCCGCGCACCTGGGGCGCGGCGCCGCCGTAGCCGTTGTTCTTGCCGCGGCCTATGGGCCACAGCGGCACGCGGTACTTGTTGGCGATCCGCACCAAAGCCTGGACGTCCTCGGCGCTTCGCGGGCTGACGACGCCGGAGGGACGGTTGGTGGCCGTTCCCGGGACCTGGAAGGGATCCTGGAAGTCGTCCAGGGATTCGGCATCGGTGGCGACGTTCTCGGCGCCGATGGCCTCGGCGAATGCGGCGAATGCGGCCTCGAGGTCGTCCTCGCTGACGCCTGGAGGAAGCGGGCGGGTCGAGGTCGCGGAAGTGTTGCTCATCTTTTCTGGTCTCCTACGTGCTGCGGTGTGGGTGTGTTGCGTGTCACCCATGGTGCGCGACTTTGCCAACGCATTCGATAGCCACGGGCCGATGGTGCAGTTCGTGCACAGAAGTGTGCACGAACTGCACCATCACCCCGTCGCGGCCTCCGGCCCACTGCGCCCTGTGGTTGCATGGGGCCACTTGGATAAGACGAAATTGAATGGAGAAGGAACCATGGTTGGTGGCCGTCTGGAAGGAAAAGTCGTCCTGTTGACAGGCATCGGAGGCGGCATGGGCCGGGAAACCGCCCGCTTGTTCGCGTCCCAAGGAGCAACGCTCGTCGGCTGCGATCTCGACGCCGCCGGGGCCGCGGAAACGGTAAGGATCATCGAAGCCGAGGGCGGCTCCATCGATTCAAGCGCCCCGGTGGATCTGGGCAACCGGGAGGAAATCGACACCTGGGTCGAGGGCGCGATTGAACGCCACGGCCGCATCGACGTGCTCTACAACAACGCCAGCAAGCCGAAATTCGGGCCGTTCGCGCAGATGAGCAGCGAAGACTACCGCTTCACCATCCAAAACGAGCTGGACCTGGTCTGGCATGCCTGCCAGGCGGCCTGGCCGCACCTGGCCACGGTCGGCGGAGCCATCGTGAACATCGGCTCCGTTGCAGGAGTGCAGGGCGCCCGGGCGCTGCCGCAGGCCGCCCACGCTGCGGCGAAAGGGGCGGTCATCGCCCTGACCCGGCAACTCGCCGCCGAAGGCGTGGCGGTCGGCGTACGGGTCAACTGCGTGAGCCCCGGGGTCATGGCAACCCCGCCGGTGTTGGCGATGTTCGAGGAGTTCGGCGAGAACGCACCCGTCGCGCCGATCCTTGAGCGCACCATCGACGGCAAGCCGGGCGATCCGCTCGCCGTCGCCTACGCCGGCCTGTACCTGGCCTCGGACGAAGCCAAATGGGTCACCGGATCCCACCTCGTGGTCGACGGCGGCGCGCACGCGGTGATGTAGTTTCTGGGCGCGGTCAACGTGAGGATGTCCAACGGCCAAGTGGCAGCTGGACATCCTCACCTATTTGCGTTCGCTGTCGCGGCAAAGCTGGGCAACCCGTTCTGTCTTCTGGTGCCCGTCGTAGGTCTTGTCCCCGCTGGGCCGACCCATGATCACGGTGTAGCCCAGGCCGCGCCCCACCACCGAGCGGATCGTCTCCACGTTGCGCAAGCGCCACCGGACATTGGGCGTGAAGCCCGCGGCCTGCGTCATGGCCATAATGAGGTCGGGTGCCGGTTTCAGGCCAAGGAGCACGGCCGGTTCATCGCCGAGCTCCGCAAAGTGGATTTCGTCCCGGTGCGCCAGCCGGTGGCCTGCCGAAGGCTTCGGCGAACGCGACCTCGAGGTCGCTCTCGGTGTCGCATAGAGAACCGGGGGGTCGATGACGCGGAGGCGTTGCTCATCTCTTCTGCTGTGCCCCCCCGTGCTGCGGTGAGGGTGAGATGTGCTATGACATGGAGCGCCAACTCGCCACCGCATCCGATGGTCGCGGGCAACGATGCGGGTCGCGACCAGGAGTATGCACGAATTGCACCGCCGATTTGAAGCCTCCAGCCTGCCGGTATGATTGCATATTTGGCCAATAAATATACATCTCAGTCAAAGCCAAGTAGAATGGATTTTCCCTTGGTTTAGGTACAGCCTGGCTGTGGGTTCACTACCACCCGAATTGCTAACCATCTCACTTCTCGTCGTTCTCCTTCTAGTACTTCTATGGCCCTCCATTATGGCCGCATCCAAGAAGATCTGGAACTACGGAAAGGAGATAGTCATGGGCGTAATTTCAAGCTACATCTACGACCTCATTACATCTGACACTTCAGTTGGTAGCTGGACCTAGATCAAGGGCATAGCAATACAATTGACACCGCTTTGTCTCAGCGGATTCGCTCTGCAGCCCGTTCACCTTCAGGAGCCAGGAATGCGGAACATCGCGGTTATTTCATAAGCCAACGACTTCGTCTAGCGCGCCGCAGCGCTCGCCGAAGTCAGGACGCTGACCGGCATATCGCGGTGCAGCTTCCAAGTAATTGCGATCGGCTTGGATCCCTTGTGCTCGACGTAGTCAACGGTTCCCAAGCAGGTGAACGGAATGACCAGCCCGTCTATGTCCTTCGCAGCATCGCGGGTAAAGAGCAAAATGTGCGAGGCGTGGTCTTTCCGGTTCAAGTAGCGCTTGCCGGTCGGGCTGGTTGGACTGGTTGCGTTCTGCGATTCCCAATGGAAGAGTCGCGAACTGATCGCATAATCCTTGTACAGCGTGTTCGGGTTGTGGACCGTCTCGTCCTTGTCCAGTGTCACGAACAGCGCATCGGTGCTCGCCTGCGGGCACCAGGCCACTCCTTCGCGGTGGCTGACGCCCCTGCCCTGCTCCAAGGAACCGTACTCGAGGGCCGCGAGAACTTCCGATCGCCAGTACGTGGCGTGCGAGTACAACGGAATCTGTTGCAGGCCGAGCGGCAGCCCCTTCGGCGCATGCGCACTGCGAGCCACACCTCGGGCAAACGCTGCTCGCAATTCCTCGACAAGGTATCCGTTCTCGCGGATCCGGTCCAGCCCTTCGTCATAGGAGTCGTAGCCATTGCCGTTGTCCCAGAACGTGTAGAACAGCATCCGAGCAAAGGTCTGCTCACGTTGATCCAGCTCCGCATATCGAGGGGCAGCGTTGGACAGAAGGGTGGAATAGGCATCGGCGCGCTCGGCGTCGTCAACGTGGAGGAATCGAGTGACCCGTTTGAGCAGCTCGCGTTCCTCGTCTTGTTGGCCAGCCGCGATGGCAACAAGGCCTTCTTCCCAGGGCGAGCGCGAGGAGATCAGGCCAGCACGACGAATGAGATCTGTCCAGGAATCCCCTGTTCTGCGGTAGACGTCTTTGATGTCCCGACCTGATTCCTCGAGATAGTCATCCAATCCAAGCAACCCATGGGACTTGATCTCACGAACCAGCGCCGGCTTGTTCAACTTGAGCTGCGAGCGGATGTTCTCCAGCACAATGGTTCGCGCCACTCGATCAAGCATGAGCTGGCAACCCGATGGCAGCCCGGGCGCACCATCATCGATGATGCGTTCCAGCTTCCTGCGCGGCACATCCAGCAAGGCACGGTACTTGACGTCGAAGCGAAACTCCCGGCGCTGCTGGCCAATGAAGTCCAGCACCGTGAGGACGGCCTTGTCGTCGGCCCGGCGAAGGCCGCGACCGAGTTGCTGCAGGAAAATGGTTGAGCTCTGCGTAGGACGCAGCAGGAGGATCGTGTCGATCTCCGGCACGTCGAGCCCCTCGTTGAAGAGGTCGACGGCAAAGATGCAGTTCAGCTCCCGTGCTCGCAGCTTGGCCAGAGCACCCTCGCGTTCCTCCGTGCTGGAGTTCCCCGACACCGCCACCGAGGGAATGCCGGCCTCGTTGAAGACCTTGGCCATGTAGTGCGCGTGCTGGACCGAGACGCAGAAACCCAGGGCACGCATCACGGACGGGCTGAGTACCTTGTCCCGAAGTTCGTTGATGATCTTCAGGGCGCGGATGTCATTGCCGGTGTAGACATTACTGAGCTGTTCCAGGTCATAGGAACCGCGTTTCCATTCGATTGCTGTCAGGTCGACATCATCGGCCACCCCGAAGTAGTGGAAGGGAACCAGCAGGTCGGCATCCAATGCATCCCAGAGACGCAGCTCCGAGGCAATCTTTCCGTCAAAGTAGGTATCGGCAACGTTGATGCCGTCGCCGCGTTCGGGTGTTGCTGTGAGCCCCAGCAGTTCGATGGGCCTCAGATGCTCAATAAGCCTGCGGTAGGAGTTTGCCTCTGCATGGTGGAACTCGTCGATCACCACAACGTCAAAGGCACGCGGTTCGACCTTGGAAAGTCCGAAGGCGGCCAGAGACTGGACACTGGCGAAAACATGTTTCCAGGCCTCAGGTTTTTGTCCATCCACGAACAGCTCTCCAAAGGCGCCCTTACCCAGGACCCTGCGATACGTTTTGAGCGATTGTTCGAGGATCTCCTTCCGGTGCGCCACGAACAACAGAGTTAGCTCCCGGCCGGCGGCTTCGCACAAGCGTTTGTAGTCCAACGCAGCGAGCACGGTCTTGCCGGTCCCAGTAGCGGCAACCACCAAGTTCCGATGTTCGTTGCGGTTGGTCCGGGCGGCGTCGAGTTCTTCGAGCATTTCCTTTTGATGCAACAGCGGAAGCACTTCCAATCCGGTGGAGCCAAGCATTCGTTCAGCCGTGGTTCCACCTGCCCGCTTCAACGCTGCATCCAGGCGTTCGGCATCCTTATCCGGATCGTAGGGAACGAAGGCGTCGTCTTCCCAATAGCTGTCGAATGTCATCGAGAACTTTTGCAGGAGACCGGGAGTCGCCACGCCAGAGAGCCGGACATTCCATTCGAGCCCGTCAAGAAGGGCCGGACGGCTGAGGTTGGAGCTCCCAACGTAGGCGGTGTCGAATCCAGAATTCCGGTGGAACATCCAGGCCTTTGCGTGAAGTCTGGTCGCATTCGTCTCGTAGTTGATGCGGACTTCTGCGCCGAAACGGCGAACCAGTTCGTCAATGGCGTGGCGTTGGGTTGCGCCCATATATGTCGTGGTGATGACCCGTATCTGGATGCCGTAATCCTTAAGCGCCTCGAGCGATTCGGAAAGCAGTCGCAGGCCCTCCCACTTGATGAAAGCGCACAACAGGTCAACGCGATCGGCCGAGGAGAGTTCGGCTCGCAGTTCGGCGGCCAGTTGCGGATCTTCGCGACTATTCGTGAGCAGTGCTGCCGAGCTCAACGAGGTCTGCGGTCGTTTGAACGAGCGAGCACGGACACCATCGTCGCGTTGCAGCTTCATAAGTTTCTGGGGACCTGGAAGCACATCTTCGGTGTGCCCAACAATGCCAAGAAGCTGGTTGGTCAGCGCAATCATATGGTCAGGTTCAAGCGCGCTTAATCGTGCCTCAATTGCATGGCCAAGAAATCGGGCCAATTCGCCGGGGGCAGTTTCGGCATCGACCGATTCCACTGAGCGCGTGTAGCCGGTCAAGGATTGCAAGCGACCAGCCAGATGATCCGTAATCAGGCTCTCGAAAATTCCTTCGCCCAAGTCGAAAGCGCTATTTCCTTCACGGTTGTCCATCTTGCCAGGCTACGGGACAACCAGGACACTTCGAGGTAGAACCGAAGCCGATCAAGTATCTATACTCTCATTCCACCCTCGACAACGGCGACTCGGTCTCTATTGTCTGCTTCGGCTTCTTTGACGAAGAATCAGAACGCTTGCCGGTCACAGCTGTACATGTACTTCAATGAAATGATGATCGTCGCCACCGATTCGGACCATGGCGGCAGCCGTCGGAGAACGAAAAGGTGGCAAATACCGGCTCCGAGCCGGGTTCGATCCGCAACTACTGCGGGCATTCTGCGCATGCTGCAGCGGCCGGCAATCGTCAGTAGATAAATTGTCACCGTGCCACTATCGATTCACCAGCTTTTCCGGCAGCAGATTATGCAAAGATAGCCTGCCGGAAGACCTGATCAGGACGTCTGTTCGTGGTTAAGGTCATTACCCGAGAGCCAAGCTTGCTCCGCCTTCAGCACCTGCGACATCAGGCCACAGTCGAAGACAATCAAAGGGTACGAATCACGCGGAAACCTTTTATAAGTCGCGAACGATTCACGAAGCTGACCCGTAACGAACACGCTTGCGATCCCAACGGCCGCCGCGTCGATGGCCTTTGGGACGGCCAGGTTGGCTTCGTCCACCATGGACATTTCAATCGTGAGCGCTTTAGAAGCGCCTTTAGTGGTGTGCCTACTGTTAAGCTACTTAGCGGGGGCTCAAAATGAAATCCACGGGAGTTCCCGGCCGATGGGCTAAAAGCACCCCTGATATCTCTTGACCTAAGAAGACGGAGCAACAGCTGGCGATGAAGGACGATTCTCCCCTATGGCATGAACTGGGCGAGCCAGCATCTCCCGCCGAACGGTTAGCGCTTGAGGCCTTTCGAAAGATTTTGCCAGATGATGGGATCACAACTGCCTGGTCAAACCTGACGTTCATCGACGAACAAGGACGCACATCCGAGATCGACGTTTTGCTGCTGACACCCGCTGGCTTTTTCCTGGTGGAGCTTAAGGGATGGCACGGCACGATCCGTGGTGACTCGCATCGTTGGGATCTTCCCGCCAGAAATGTCGCAAACCCACTGCTTTTGACGGATCTCAAGGCCAAGAGGCTGTCCAGTCTTCTAAAAAGCGCCTTCACCAACCAGCAGCAAGCGCAAACGATTTTGCCCTTCATCAAGCCTCTAGTTGTGCTGCATGGGGCCGGGTCCCGTATTGACTTGGATGCGCTCGGTTCAACAGGAGTGCTCATTCTTGACGGATATGACGTCAAGGCGACGGGAGCGCCACTTAATAGCTTCAGTCATTTCCTTGCCGAGCCGCCGGCCAATAAGTGGTCTGCCGTTGATTTGCAACGTGCCCGGGCAATCCGGCACATATGCAAAGAAGCTGGATTCCGCAAGACCCCGAAGGTTCGCATGGTCGCGGACTACCAAGTAAGCGAATCCACGCCCATCGCCGACGGCCCCGACTGGCAGGATGTTCTGGTGGACATGCCCGCCATGCCAGGGGTAAAACGACGCCTGCGCCTCTACGATATCTACCCTAAGGCGCCAGCATCGGAGCGGGTGCGGGTGGAGCAATTGGCCCTGCGCGAGTACCAGCTGACGTATGGCATCAAGCACGACGGGATCACGGTTCCTGTCGACTTCAAGAAAACCGACGATGGTCCGGCGCTCCTCTTCGAATACAACGATGCCGAAATCCCATTGGACGCATACCTTGCCTCGGAGGCAGGGAAATCACTCCAGTTTGAGGATCGTATCGCCTTCGTGCTGCAGCTCGGAGAGACCCTTCGTTACGCGCATCAGCGGCATCTGATCCACCGCGCTTTGGCCCCGCAACGGGTATGGGTTGCTCCATCTTCGTCCGGGCGCCCGCCGCGCCCTATGGTCCGGGATTGGTACACAGGACAAAAAGAACGCACGACATCCGCTGCCACCATTACCGTTATCTCTGGCGGGGCCACGGACATCATGGGGATCAGCAACAGCGACGGTTGGCTCTACCTTGCACCCGAAGCCCGGTCCTCCACAGCGGATGTACCCGGTGTCCCCTTGGACGTCTACGGTTTCGGAGCCTTGGCGTACCTCGTATTGTCAGGCAAGGCCCCTGCCGCGAATTTCCCCGAACTTGAAGAACTACTGAGAACCGAAGGGGCACTGGATCCACGCCGCGCAGGTGCGGGCATGCCGGATGCCGTGGCGGATGCTGTGGTCCAGGCGACCACACAGCGCGAAGCCGATCGCTCAGCAACCCTCGATGAGGTCCTCACGTCCCTACGCACAGCCTGGGATCAAATACGACGCCCCGACCCTGAAGCCGAGCCCGTCGAGGTCGCCGACCCCATCGACGCACAGGCCGGCGACGCCCTGGACGATCGATTCCTGGTGCTCTCACGCCGCGGCGAAGGCTCTTCCGGCGTTGCCCTGGGTGTCGGCGACACCGCCGCTGCCGATCCAGACCGTGAGGTCGTGATGAAAGTAGCCCGCACCGACGCCGCTGCCGGCCGCCTGAGCTCCGAAGCACAAACACTTTCCACTCTGGATCACAAGCGGATCGTGCGTCTTCTTGAAGGTCCCACACAAGTGGGTAGTCGTACGGCCATCGTCATGACGGACGCTGGGACCGAAACCCTGGCAACACGCCTCCTGAAGGAAGGCCGCTCCACGGTGGGCCAATTGGAACGGTTCGGCGGACAGCTCCTGGAAGCTCTGTCGTACTTGGAATCCAAGGGCATCTTCCACCGGGATATCAAACCGGCGAACATCGGCACCTTGACCACCCGCCAACCCGACCTTGTCCTCTTCGACTTTTCCTTGGCCTCGGAGCCGTTGGATTCGATCTCAGCCGGAACCCCGGGCTATTTGGATCCGTTCCTTGGCAAGGGCCGCCGACAACGGTACGACCGGGCTGCAGAGCTTTGGGCTGCCGCTGTCACACTCTTCGAAATGTCTACCGGCCAACTGCCGTGGTGGCCGGAGGGTTCCGGGCAGCCTTCCTCCCCTGCCGAGGCACCGGTGGTACAGCGAGCGAGCTTCGAGACAAGCGTGTCCGAACACCTCGTCGAATTCTTCACCAAGGCCCTGCACCCTGACTCACGCAAGAGATTTGCTTCCGCGGATGAGATGGCGGCCGCCTGGTACCAGGTATTCGCCGCTCTGGATGCCGGAAACGACGATGCCCAAGCCAATGACGACCTCTCAAATCAGGCGACCCTCGAAACCCCGCTGGAACGTGCCGGCTTGTCCGCCAGGGCCCTTTCCGGCGCCCTGCGCTTGGACGAAGTCATCACCGTAGGCGATCTCCTGGGCGTCTCTCCCGTACTGATCAACCGGATCCGCGGTCTGGGCGAGGTCTACCGCAAGGAATTGGTTGCCCACATTCGGCAGTGGCGCGAACAACTTGCCCAAGATGATCCGTCCCAACAGGTCCATGGCACCGAGCAGTTGGTACTGGAGCTGCTCAAAAAAATACGAAAAGCCGACGACCGTGCGGTGATCAAGGCTGTTTTGGAAGGTGACCCGGAAAACGACTGGCCCACTCCATCGGAGGTCGGAAAGCTGCTCGGTCTATCCCGCGATCAGGTCGCCGGTGTCCTGCAGGCCGCTGCGGAGACATGGTCCCGCACCAAAGATCGTTCTTTGGAATCCGTCCGAGACGACGTGCTGGCGATACTGCATCGTTCCGGGCGCGTCATGACGCGCCCGGAACTTGCCAAGGCTCTCGTCGCGGAACGGGGATCCCTACTTGATGGGGGAGCTCGTCTCTGTCAGGGATCGGCCCTGCTGCGTGCTGTCGTTGAGTTGGATGCGCGCCTGCCCGAACCGGCCATCGAGTTGCGGCGCCGTCGTGGCGGTCGCGTGGACCTAGTCGCGCTGCACGAATCTTCTGATCCGGAGCAGACTGGCTCGGATCATCCTGCGGCGGACCTGCTCACCGAGCTGGCCGGCGAACTCGGCGACACCGCAGACGGCTTGGTCGCAGATGGCAGGATTGTGCCTTTCTCACAAGCCTCCGAAGCACTTCGGGATGTTTGGCTGCGCGTCGCGGGAACAGATGCCTTCGGGATGATCACCGAACGTCGACTATTGCGCCTGGCAGCGGCAGCGTCGATGACAGCTGAAGTCTCGGCCGGGTTCGACGAACTCTACCCGGCAAGTTTGGACGCAGTCTCGGCACTGGAAGCGGCATTGCGCGGCAAACCAGGACGCAGCATTTCCGTTGATGCGGTGCGCCGCAACGTGAGCGCCCGATTCCCGAACGTACAAATACCGGCATCACAAGCTCAGCTGGATGCAATCGTTCATAAGGTTCTGCCGGGGGTGCAACGCAACGGGGATACATACGCCGTCCAGACAGCACGGACGCGGACGCAGGAAGCCACCCGCACCCACGTAGGTTTCATGGCTGCGTCTCCGGATGCCTCACGTGCATTGCAGACATCATTCGCCCGGCGTTCCGCCTTGACGCTGTGCACCGCATCAAAAGACTACGCACGCACCGCTCGCGACCTACCAAGCCTCTACACCGCGCAGGGCTTGGCTGTGTTGGATGCCGCTGCGCTACTAGTGGATGCGACCAAGAAGCTTGCCGCGCAGTTCCAGATCAAGTGGGACTTCGTGGTCGACATGGATGCGAAGCCACACTCCACACCTGATTGGGCACAGCTCTCCCAACTCGTACGACAGGCAGTCACACCCACATGGCACCAAGCGCTGACCCAGGATGTTCCCTTGCTCATTGTCAACGTTTCGGCGTTGGTTCGGTACGGGATGACACCACTTCTGGCCGAACTGCTCGACCTTGGTACCCCACGCCCGGCAGCCCGATGGCTCCTGGTGGCGCGGGACGGACGCAACGAAGTACCGCTGCTTGATGGCGACCCCGTACCAGTGGGCCCCTCCGGGTGGCTCGACCTACCCTCCGACCTCTCGGCGTTCAACACCGATCCGACCAGCATGACCACAGGAGCACCACAATGATCGATTCCGCCAGCCTACTCAAGGACCTCAAAGGCCGGCTCAAGCTCCTGCAGACCGACCTCAAGGCCCGAGCCGACGACTCGACCAATGATTGGGGTGCACGTCTCAAGGAGGAGTACGTTGCCGCGCTCAAACGCGAACGCACCGGACATTCGTGGAGCGTGTGGCGGGACAACGAAGTCGACCAAGCGGCCGTTGCCTGGATCATTTCCACCACGTTCCTGCGGTTCTGCGAGGACAACAATCTGCTGGCCGGTGCTGAGCTCGACGGGAAACCGGTGGCAGTCGGATGGATCTCCGGCCCCGGGGACAGTGTCACCCGCTCCGAGGAAAACCTCAGCGCCTACTTCCTGGAGCATCCGGACCACAACCGCCGCCACTGGCTGCAACAGGGCTTCCACGTTCTCGCCGCCCAACCGGCGGGTTCGCTGCTGATCGACCCGGACCACAACCCCGTATGGGCTGCGACAATTTCGCAGGATGCAGCGTCTTCCCTCATCGAATTCTGGCGCACCGCCGACGCGAACGGCGTGTTGTTACATGACTTCACCGACCCTACTTTGGATACCCGCTTCCTTGGAGACCTCTACCAGGACCTCTCCGACCACGCGAAGAAAACCTACGCGCTGTTGCAGACGCCGGTCTTCGTCGAGGAGTTCATCCTTGACCAGACGCTTGAACCAGCAGTGAAAGAGTTCGGGCTCGACGGGTTCAAGATGATCGACCCAACTTGCGGCTCCGGGCACTTCCTGTTGGGCGCGTTTGCCCGCCTGCACCAAAAGTGGCAGGCAGAGTCCCCCGCCATGGGTCCCAAGGAACTGGTCCGCAAGGCCATGGATTCCATCCATGGTGTTGACCTCAACCCGTTCGCGGTTGCGATCGCCCGCTTCCGCCTCACCGTTGCAGGACTCCAAGCCGCAGGCGAAACATCTCTCGTCGGGGTTGCTCCCATGGGCTTCCACCTTGCCATCGGCGACTCACTGCTCGGAGAACAGGGCGGTGCCCGGGCCGGCGAATTCGACATCTTCGGTACCCAGAATGAGTCAACCTTTGAATATGATGGGGAAGACCTCTCCGAGTATGCAGGAATCCTCACACCGGGCAAATACCACGCTGTGGTCGGCAACCCGCCCTACATCACTGTCAAAGACAAGATCCTCAACCTAAAGTATCGGGAGTCATACAAAACGACAAAGGGCAAATACGCCTTGTCTGTGCCGTTCATGGAGCTCTTCTTCCGCCTCGCGATCAAGGGCGCACCTGGCCAGCCTGCGGGATTCACTGGGCAGATCACGTCGAACTCCTTCATGAAGCGCGAATTTGGCAAGAAGCTCATTGAGGAATTTTTCGCAGGATTCCACACGGACAACCCCGTTGATCTGCTGCAGGTCATCGACACTTCCGGTGCGTACATCCCAGGCCACGGCACCCCCACAGTTATCATCGTTGGTCGCCGCCGCCGCCCGCAAACGGAGACTATTCGCGCCGTCCTAGGCGTTCGCGGTGAACCTGGACAACCGAAGGACCCAGCCAAGGGCTTGGTCTGGACCGAAATCACCCAAAACATCACTGACCCTGGGTTCGAGGGGTCCTATGTATCTGTCGCTGACTTATACAGGGCAACATTGACAATGTTCCCATGGTCGCTCAGCGGCGGCGGCGCTAACAAGCTGAAGGAACGGATCGAAGGATCAGCGCTAGAACGACTCATCAATACGATTGATGATGTTGGATTCTCTGACATTACAGGGAACGACGAAGTGTTCTTGATGCCAGGACGTGTAACCCGTGAACTGCACATCGCAGATCAGTGTCTACCATTTGTCGAAGGCGATGTTCTTCGAGATTTTGCATTCGAGGCGCGGTCCATGGCCTACCTTCCCGTAACGCAGAAGGGTATAGAAATTGCCCCTCTACCGGGAGCTGCAAGGCATCTATGGAATTATCGTTCAGTGTTGCGATCTGCCATCTACTTCGGAAAGACAGCTGAGCAAAGGGGTCTCAGATGGTTCGATCACGCGATCTATCAACCCCGAAAACACTCCAATGGCCTCTTATTAGCTTTTGCTTTCGTGGCGACGCACAATCACTTCGCATTGGAGCGTGGTGGTCACCTTTTCAATAAGTCTGCACCGGTCATCAAGCTGCCCACGGGTGCAACAGAGGAACAGCACCTGGAACTGCTCGGGGTGCTGAACTCCTCAGCGGCCTGCTTCTGGCTCAAGCAAGTCAGCTATCCCAAGGGCGGAGACCCCGTCGGCAATAGCGGTGCACGTGTAAGCGCCTCTGGCTGGGATGAGCGTTATGAATTCACCGGAACGAAGCTTCAAGAATTCCCGTTGCCGTCCGGATTGACGGCTGATCGTGCCCGAGTGCTGGACCGGTTGGCACAAGAATTGCAGGCAGTGTCCCCGGATAACGTCATCAAAATCTGGGAGACACTCTCCGAACGCAACCCCTTGCACGCAGCCCTCTCTCGGGCCGCTGCGGACGCGGATCAACTAAGAGCACGCATGATCTTCGAACAGGAAGAGCTCGACTGGGCGATCTACCGCCTTTACGGGCTGATCGAAGAGGACCTCACCTACCAAGGTGAAGGCATTGACCAGATCGCGCTTGGGGAACGAGCGTTCGAGATTACCTTGGCGCGACGCGTTCTGGACGGGACTGAGGAAACAGCTTGGTTTGAACGCCATGCATCCATCCCCCTCGCTGACATCCCCGCGGGTTGGCCGGAGGACTACAGGGGCCTTGTCCAAAAACGTTTGGACCTGATGGAGTCGGATCGCAACATCCGGTTGTTGGAGAAGCCCGAATTCAAGCGGCGGTGGGTCACCGAAACGTGGGACAAGCAGCAGCAGGCTGCGCTGCGAGGCGCCATCCTGGAGCGCTTGGAAGATCCGACGCTATGGCACGATTCCCAGGGACCGGGGCTGCGTACAATATCGGATTTGGCACATGCCCTGCGTGGGGACGCGATCCTTCAGGAGTTGGCTGAAGTCCATTCGGGCACCACTCACCCGGAATTGGTTGACGTGCTTCATTTGGCCTTGACCCAAGCCGTACCGTACCTTGCTGCGCAGCGGTACAAACCCAGTGGTCTGGAGAAGTTCGGGGAGTGGCAAAAAGTCTGGGACCTTCAACGTCTCGAGGATCTGGGAGGGAAGGTTTCCATCCCGGTGCCACCCAAGTACTCGACTCCTGACTTCCAAAAAGTTGAATACTGGAAAGCCCGGGGCAAGCTCGATGTCCCGAAGGAGCGGTTCATCTCCTACCCGGATTTGTCCAAGCCCAACGATCCCACAGCCGTGCTCGGGTGGGCGGGCTGGTCCCACCGCGACCAGGCACTCGCGCTCGCTCGTGAACTACCTGGGCGTATGGCTTTGATCCCGGAGTCGGGCACCGATGCGGTCGTCCCCCTGCTGGCCGGTCTGGTGGAGCTGGAACCGTGGCTGCAGCAGTGGCACCAGAAGATCGAACCGGAGTTCGGCATGTCCCCGGCATCCATGATCACCCAAGTCCTCGACACCGCACTGTCCGGACTGGCCCTGACCCGCGACCAAGTCACTGCCTGGACTCCGCCTGCACCGAGCCGCGGGCGAGGATCCAAAAAGTAATCCGGCCATGTGTGGCCCTGTTAGTACCTTGACCAGGGCCACACCCTAACTTATAGCTGGGGCGCCCGATGGCACCCCAGTAAGACTTGACGAAGGAATCAACGGTGACGAACCTCCAGATGCTCCTGCGGGACGCTATCCATATCCAGCCCGAGGTCCATGACGACGATTTCGTGCTGCAAATCAACCGCATCGGTGAGGCCTCGGCACAAATGGTGCGCGACTATGTGGTCACCGATGACATCGCGACCCAGTTCGATGAGGGCCTCTCGATGGTTTCCGCCGCGGTTAATGGTCAGAACCGTTCCAAGGGCGCGTTTGTCCACGGGTCCTTCGGATCCGGCAAATCCCACTTCATGGCCATGATGCACCTGCTGCTGACAGGCGACGCGGCCGCGCGCAGCATCCCGGGTCTCGCAGGTGTTGTGGGCAAATACCAGGACTTGTTGTCGAAGAACTTCCTGGCAGTCGACTACCACCTCATTGGCGCCACAAGCTTTGAAGACGCACTGTTCTCCGGGTACTTGAAGACCATCAAGGCAAAGCACCCCGACGCCCCGGTCCCAGTGTTGCACCGCTCCGACAGCTTGCTCGAGAACGCCGACCAGCTGCGTGATCGCATGGGGGATGAAAAATTCTTCGAGCCGATGCTGGGCCTCGGCGGCGAAGCATCACCGGGATGGGGTTCCTTCGCCCCACAACACATGAACGCGGCCGAATACGACGCCGCACGGATCAAACCTGCCGGAGACCCGGCGCGCGATCACCTGGTGGCGCAGCTGATCAAACACCATTTCCCCTCAGCGGAAAACACCGGCACCTGGCTTGGCATGACCGAAGGGCTGCAGGCCATGACCCGGCATGCCAAGGCTCTCGGGTACGACGGCATGGTCCTGTTCCTCGATGAACTGGTGCTGTGGCTCTCCAACCACCTGCGCAACAGCGAGTTCATCGCCACCGAAACCTCCAAGGTCACCAAGCTCGTTGAAACCGGCGCGGCACACCTTGACCTGCCACTCATCAGCTTTGTGGCCAGGCAACGCAACCTCAAGGACTTCCTCGGCGACACGGGTGTCGGTGCCGAAAAGGTCGCAGTCGACGATAACTTCAAGCACTGGGAGTCTCGCTTCACCCCGATCACCCTGCCGGCAACCTCGCTGCCGCAGATCGTGCACAAACGACTGTTGCAGGCCACCGGCCCTGATGGCACGGCCGCCTTGAAAGCCGCCTACCAGCAGATCAGCACCCATCCGCTGGCCCAACAGCACCTTTTATTGGATGGGGCCAAATCCGATGGGGTGGCGTTCGAGCAGGTATTCCCGTTCGCGCCGGCACTCATCGATGCGATGATCGCCCTGTCAAATGTCATGCAGCGTTCCCGCACGGCGCTAAAGATCATGAGTGAACTGCTCGCCCGCGGGTACGACAACCTCACCGTCAGCGACGTCATCCAGGCCGGTGACATCTTCGACCTCGTGGTTCTCGAAGACACCAAGGGACCCCTGGATTCCGATCTCAAACCGATGTTCGCCGCCGCCCGCGACTTCTACATCCAAAAGATGCGCCCCTATCTGCTCGCCAAACACCACCTAGGCGAGCCCCAGGCCACGGAGCAGGGCCGCGACTCCGCCTTCAGACGCGAAGACCGCCTAGCCAAGACCCTGCTGATCGCCGCGTTGGTACCCAATGCCCCGTCCCTGAAGAACCTGACCGCTTCCAAACTTGCTGCATTGAACTTTGGTTCCGTCAAGGCGATGATCGCAGGGTTCGAAGCCCACACGGTAGTGAGCATGGTCTCGGAGTGGGCCGCTGAATTCGGGGAAATTTCCATCGCCCAAGGTGTGACGGATCCCGTCATCACCCTGACGCTTACCGGTGTCGATGTCGATTCCATCCTGGGACAGGTCGTCATGGAAGACCGCCCCGCAAATCGCATATCACTGGTGCGACGCATGCTCGCGGAACAAATCAAAGCCGGCAAGGACCCGTCCATATCGGGTGGCGATTACACGCTGCAACACACCTGGCGCGGGCAGAAGCGCGATGTGGACATCGTCTTCGGCAACCTGCGCGATACCGAGAACCTCAAGGTTGAATCCATTCGCGCCCAAGAAGGCCGGTGGAGGCTCATCATCGATTACCCTTTCGACGATGACAATAAAAGCCCCCAGGACGACGTTGTACGTTTGCAAACGCTGCGGGAGGACGGGGAGGAAACCGACACCATCGCCTGGATGCCTCAATTCCTCACCGCCTCGCGCGTCAAAGACCTCGGCTTGCTGGTTCAGCTTGAGTACCTGCTAAACGGCAGCATGTTCGACAAGCATGCGAGTTCTCTTGCGGTCGCGGATCGGGAGCCGGCACGTCGGCAGCTAACCAGCCAGCGCGATAGCCTCAGGGCACAACTTCTCACCGCGCTCAAACAAGCCTACGGACTTGAGTCCCCCACCGACGCGCATGTCTCATCCAGCAAACCCGGATGGCACACATTCCGTACCCTCGCACCGGATTTCGAACCAACCAACCCGGCTGCCGCCACGTTTGACGTGGTTATCAAGGACGTCTTGGCTTCGGCGCTGGATGCCCGTTTCCCTCAGCATCCGAAAATCGAGAACTCTGAGACCGAAGTACGCCGCGGTGAACTAACCGCAGTGCTGGAACTCGTCCGTACTGCCATGCCGACCGGCGGGCGCATTGAAAACGTGGACAAAGCTACTTTGTCCAAGGTGCGCCGCGTCATCAACGGCTACGGTATCGGCACCCTGAAGGAGTCCACCTACTACCTGGCTCCTTCGACTTTCCGTTGGAACGATCAATTTCTCAAAGCCTCCATCACCGACCCCACGGTGGCCTCACTGCGCACCGCACTATCGGAGTTCGGGCTGACCGATGATGCCGAAGATCTCCTGATCCTGGCATGGGCGGAGCTTTCAGACCGGCAGCTGGTGCGTCAGGGGAACGTGCTGCCTCCACTCACCCTTGGCGGCCCCATCAGATTGACTGCAGAGGTTGTATTGCGCGAACCTCCACTACCTGATGCCGCCCAATGGGCCACCGCACTGGATCGCGCCCGCGAAGTGTTTTCCGTGGCCAAGAATGAGCATGCATTCCTCAGCTCCGTTGTGGCCCGCGTGGCACAGGAAATCAAGGCACGAGCCACCGCCTTGGCCCCTGGTGCAGGAAAGCTCGTCAAGGAATTGACGGATCACCAGTCGACCCTGGGGTTGGGCGATGACAGTCCCCGTATGTCCACCGCACAAAGTGGAGCCGAGCTGGTCAATGAGCTCGTTGGAGAACGAGATGACCTCGCCCTGCTGGAGTTGCTGGCCCAATTCGATATCTCCGGGAGCATCCCCGCCTTGAGGATCAGCCTGGAAACCGCAGCGGAAGTAGCAGGCCGCATCCAGGGGGCCAACTGGCAGCTTATCGACAAGCTTTCCACTCTTGGCATCGAGGGCTCAGCCTCATTGGCAGAGCTTCAGGAGGTTGCAGCCCGCGATCAGCTGTCCGCACCCCTTCAAAACGCCCTGACACAAGCGGCGTCCGCTGCGACCACGCTCCTGTCAAAACCTGGCAGAGGAGGTGCGGATCCGGATGAGGACGCCGATAAGAAGGCGCGTGAGGAGGCGCGTGAGGAGGCGGAACGGAAGGCTGCTGAGGAAGGCCGCAAGCGCAGGGAACTCGAAGCCGAGCTGGACCGCGTCAAGAAGGAAGCAGAAGCACGGGAACGCGAACACGAAGAGCGACGAAAACGTGAAGATGAAGAACGTAAGAGACGTGAAGACGAAGAACGTAAGAGACGTGAAGACGAAGAACGTAAGGCCGCTCATAGCATGGCACTGGCGAAGGCCGCGGACATCAATGATCTCGGCAGCCAGCTAGCCAGCGAGTTCCTGAAACCTGTCGATGGCAAGACCTTGACGGTCACGTGGAGATGGCAGTGAATACGAACCGCATCCCGCTGGCTTCAAAAGCACTGGTGGCGCAAAAGGCACTCAGTCTGCTCGCCTCCCCCACACGAGAACAAATCATGGTCCTGCGCGCCCGCCCCGAGTGGAACCACGACAGCGTGCTCACGGTCAGCGGTCAAAAGGTCCGGGTTATCGCAGGGATTTCCCACATCGGCATCCTTGAATCGATCGTGCGCTTGGAACACGGTGAAAAGGCAGTCATCCTGACGGATCGGCCCAGAAGCGACCTGGGTGACACGATTTTGACCCTCGCGTATGGGCAAGACGTGCAGATCCCCGAGGAGTGGGGAGCAGTCCCTGGTCTCTTCCCTGGTGCCAGTGAGGTTTCCCGCGATCTGCGTGCCCACAAGTGGGCTGCGACCGCGCTCCTTGACCATGCACCGGTCGGAGGATGGGCATCCTCCCAACAGATGGCCGTCACAGCAAAACATGCGCTGGGTGGGTTACTCGCCCATGTACTAGGTTTTGGCATGTCCACCGAGGTCGACCAGGCCATGCTGCTGACCCAACTGGACAAACATGAAGTCCGGGCCTCCTGGTCCGGTGTCGATCCAAAACTCCGGGAAAACCTGATCCGCTGGGCCGGAATGGATCTGGGTCCAACTGCTGCTTTTGCCCTTCGCGTGGCCCAGCACAACGAACATATCGGCCCGCTCCCTGTCGCCCTCGCACTAGATGTCTTGTGGCCCGCCGATGATGATGCTCCGGTCCCGGAGCAAGTAGCCGCTCGGGTACGGGTTGAAAAATATCTCGGCGGCAAGAGCATCGAACCCGGCGAGGCACGTGCTGTCGCCCGTATGGCACGCACCCTCATTCTGCGCCTGGATGCGGACCGCGGCAACGACGGAACACTCGGTATGCCACTCATGCAGGCCACCGCCCTGCTCGATGACATCGGCTGGGCCGCCGGCGCCGAACGCTCCCTCGTGCTTCATACAGGGCTCCTGCACCGTCTCCGCGCCCTAGCCGTGGCTCTTGACCGCGGCACCGCCTACGAAGAAGCCCTCACAGCCGTGCTGCAACACCGCGAAGGCCCTGCTTCCTCCGACGCCCCCCGCATGGCCGTGCGGCTCGCGCGCTGGCTTGAAACCCCCGAACCCTCAACCAACTCACTATCCCAGGATCTGTCCCTCCAAATGAGCGACGGGTCCTGGGTCGATGATGCAATGGGGAACATCTGGGCAGGATCCCACGATCCCCTAGTCAGCGACGCTTACAAGCGTCTGGCGGAAAAAGTCAGGGCCCGGCGAAAGCAAAGGGACCGTATCGCCGCCCAGCGGATCGACCAGGTCCAGCCGTGGAACGCCGAGAAATCCATCGACGACGTCTGCAGAGACGTCATGGGGATCGAAGATGTTTTGCGCGCCGTCGTTGCCCCGTGGAAGAACCGCAAGGACACCGGCGGCACCCTACTGGTGGTCCTTGATGGAATGAGTGCCGCGATCGCGCACCAGATCGTGGCCGATACCACGCAGGTCGGGTTGATGGAGTGGGTTCCCACCGCCACCCAGCAGCGCCTCGCGGTAGCTGCCGCGCTGCCATCCCTGACCGAGGTCTCGCGTGCGAGCCTGTGGGGCGGACGCATCATGCTTGGTGATGCCAGAACCGAGGCACGTCAGCTCAACATTGCTTTCCCGGGATCCACGCTGTTCCACAAGAATGACCTGCGTGCTCCGGCCGGGGCAGCACTGTCCCAGGGGGTGCTCGAAGCCATTCAGGCTGAGGTAGGTAAGGTTCCAGTTGTCGGGGTTGTCATCAACGCCATCGACGATGCCACACACAGAAACGACATGTCCGCGCAGAAGTGGGGCATCGATTCGCTGGCACCGATGACCGCACTGCTCAGGGCCGCCGTGGCGGCCGGTCGCACCATTGTGCTGACCTCAGACCACGGACATGTCGTCGAACGAGAGACCCAGCAGATCTCCTCGACCGGGAGCGGATCCCGGTGGCGGCCTGCGGATTCCGGACCGGTGAAGGACGGCGAGATCCTGGTATCAGGTCCGCGGGTCAGTGCCGATGGATCGTCGGAAGCCGTGCTGTTGTGGGCCGATGACACCCACTACGGGCCGCGGGCTGCCGGTTACCACGGAGGTGCCTCGCTGGCCGAAATCACGGTTCCTGTTATCGTCCTGCAAGCGGCAACCATTCACGAAGGAGCCCCCGGTTGGAGCATCGCTCCCCTGCAACAGCCGCTCTGGTGGAACGAACGCACCTCTACACTCGAAGAATCCATAGCGGAACGAACAACGTCGACAGACACAAGGAAACGCAAACGCACGCCGGCCGCCGACATCCAATTCGCTCCGTCCACCGATCGCAGTGACGGGCTTTTCGAAATCGAAAAGGTCATTCAAAACGAACCAGGTTCCAACGACGGCGCGGTGCCGGCTCCGGACCTGATTGATAGCTTGCTTGCTTCTCCGATCTATGCGGAACAAAAGGCCATGGCAAAAAAAGCCGCGGAGGGTGCTGATGAGTTGGTCTCCGCAGCCCTGCGGGTGTTGCTCGCCCACAACGACCGAGCCCACCAAAACACCGTCGCTGTCGCGCTTGGTGTCCAGGCTGGAGCGATGTCCCAGGTCCTCGCGACGATTCGCCGTATGCTCAACGTTGATGGGTACGCCGTCATCGAAACCGACGCCGATGGCACAATCCGACTGGACAAGCCGCTGTTGCTTGAACAGTTCGCCCTCTAAAGGACCCACGAAGGAGAACGTTGAACACCCCACAGGTCAGTCCACGTCGCCGCCGCGACATCATCGACGCCCTGCGCCGCGGTACGGTCCCCCAACGCGGCCTGGACGTTATGGCAGTGGGCCTGGACCGGTTCTCGGCGGCCTTGGACGACGAGCTTGACGCCGTCAGCCAAGGCAGCGCCCACTTCAAGGCGCTGCGCGGTGAATACGGGTCCGGCAAGACCTTCTTCTCCCGCTGGCTGACCGAATCCGCCAAGAAGAAAGGGTTCGCGACCGTTGAGATTCAAGTCTCCGAGACCGAAGCACCCCTGCATAAACTGGAAAAGGTTTACAGGCGCATCGTTGAAGACCTTGAAACACCGACGACCAACAAGGGCGCATTCCGGGACATCATCGACGGGTGGTTCTACCTACTGGACAAGTCGATAGCAGCATCCGGCGACGAGACATCCGAGACCATCGATGAACAAATAGACAAGCTGCTTGAACAGCGTCTTGCCAAGGTGTCCCAAGGCGCCCCGATGTTCGCCCAGGCACTGCGAGGCTATCGTCGGCTCACCCAAGAAGGCAACCGCGCCGACGCCGAAGGCGTCTTGGCCTGGCTCGGCGGGCAACCGCAAGTGGCTGCCCAAGCAAAGCGTGAAGCCGGGGTCAGGGGGGACTTGGATGCGGTGGGCGCTTTGAGCTTCCTGCAAGGACTGCTGACCGTGCTGCGCGATTCCGATTATTCCGGACTTGTGCTTGTGCTTGACGAGGTCGAGACCCTCCAACGCGTGCGGTCCGATGTCCGGGAAAAAGCGCTCAACGGATTGCGACAGCTCATGGATGAGATTGATGCCGGCCGGTTCCCCGGTTTGTACCTTTTAGTCACCGGCACTCCCGCGTTCTTCGACGGCCAGCAAGGCGTACAGCGTTTGGCCCCACTGGCACAACGGCTGCAGACCGACTTCGGCGACCCTCGCTGGGACAACCCCCGGGCGGTGCAGATCCGTCTCCAGGGGTTCACCGGCGAAGCCTTGATCGAACTGGGGTTGAGGGTCCGCGACATCTACGCTTCCGGAGCGCAGAACCCGGAGCGGATCACCTCGCTCGTAGATGATTCCTACGTACAGATCCTGGCAGAAGCCGTCAGCGGGGAACTCGGCGGCAAGGCAGGGGTGGCCCCGCGCTTGTTCCTCAAGAAGCTCATCGCCGACGTACTCGACCGTGTTGACCAGTTCCCCGACTTCGACCCACGCCGTCACTACCAGCTAACCATCGCAAGCAGTGAAATGGATGTCGCAGAGGCGGACGCCCGCGCACTCGGTGATCGGCGGCAGGCGGACACCATCGATGACATCGACCTGGACATCGATCTCGACCTGGATGCCAGTCTGTGAGTACGGAGGATAGTCTCCATCCGACCATCGAATACCACTTGGTCAACACACTGCAGTGGCCGGCCCTGCGTCCACTGCAGAAAGCCTCCATTTCCCCGGTGCGTTCCTCCGCGGATTGCGTGCTGGTCGCTCCCACGGCCGGTGGCAAGACCGAAGCCGCATTGTTCCCCTTGCTCACGCAAATGGAACAGGAGAACTGGACCGGGACCTCAGTACTGTATGTGACTCCGCTGCGTGCACTGCTCAACAACCTGCACCCCCGGGTGACAACGTACGCCTCCTGGCTTGGACGGACGGTGGGGTTGTGGCACGGTGACGTGGGGCAAAGCGCCCGCAAGCGTATGCTCTCCGATCGCCCGGACGTGCTGCTAACCACTCCGGAATCCCTGGAAGCCATGCTGGTCTCCCGCAACGTGGACCACGGGAGGTTCCTTGGAAGCGTGAGGGCAATGATTGTCGACGAGTTGCACTCCTTTGCCGCCGGGGACCGAGGTTGGCATTTGCTAGGCGTAATGGAGCGCATCGAGCGAATCGGTGGCCGGCCGATCCAGCGCATCGGCCTTTCGGCCACGGTCGGCAATCCCGAAACCGTCGGCCGCTGGCTGCAAGGGTCCACTCCGGATCGGCGTGAGCTTAAAGTGGTGCGGGACGGCACCCCGGAAAACCTGCTCGACGCCGAAGTCACCCTGGACTACGTCGGGTCGCTGGAAAATGCAGCGCTCGTGATCTCTCGCCTCCATCGCGGGGAAAAACGCTTGGTTTTCTGCGAGTCCCGCAAGACGGCAGAGCTCCTGACGTTCTCCTTGCGTGAGCTCGGTATAGAAACCTTCGTCTCTCATTCCTCGCTGTCCTCCGATGAACGGCGGTTAAGCGAGCAGGCATTTGCCGAGGGCCAGAACACCGTCATCGTGGCAACCTCAACCCTGGAGCTAGGCGTCGACATCGGCGACCTCGATCGAGTCATCCAGATCGATGCGCCCCGCACCGTATCGTCCTTCCTGCAAAGGCTTGGCCGGACCGGACGAAGGCCCGGCACCCGGCGGAACACCTTGTTCCTCACGACCAGCGGACAGGCCTTGCTGGAGGCTGCTGCAGTCCTGCTGCTGTGGGAGCGTGGATTCGTTGAGGATGTCGTGGCCCCGCCTCATCCGCGGCATCTGGCAGCCCAGCAGCTACTCGCCGTTGCTTTGCAGGAGGGGTTCCTCGCCGCCTCCGCCTGGCAACGTTGGTGGCGGGATCTTTCTCTGATGGACGATGGGGCCGAGATCCTGGCGTACCTGCGAGAGCAGGAATTCCTTGTCGAAGATTCAGGCCGATTCATGATCGGACCCAGTGCTGAGAAGGTGTTTGGGCGGCGGCACTTCATGGAACTGTTGAGCTCGTTCATCGCCGAGCCCGAGCTGCGGGTGCTGACCGGGCAGAAAGAGGTCGGGTTCGTCTCGCCCCTCGTCATTCCGTCCAAGGAGTCCCGTGAGAACCAGCTATTGGTTCTTGCCGGTCGTGGCTGGCAGATCGACGACGTCGACTGGGACAGGTTCACCGTTCATGTCACCGAAGTCCAGCTCAAGGGTCGAGCACGATGGCATTCCGGGGCGATCGCTTGGTCCTATGCTCTTTGCCAGGCGCAACGCGAAATCCTGCTCGGCGCCGTGCCCGGGGTGACGGTCTCCAAAAGGGTTCCGGACGTTTTGGATCTCTTGCGCGAGGAACACTCGAATAAAGTCAGCAGGCGAGGCGCGATCATCCACCAGCGCAGCGACGAGACTTTGCGCTGGTGGACATGGGCCGGACTGAAAGCGAACGCTACGTTGGCAGCAGCATTGGGCGTGGACGCCCCTCAACCGAAAAACGAATACCTCGACCTACTCGTCGGGACAGATTTCGCCCAGCGCGTCGAGGCGGTGACCGCCGAAACCGTGCCCTACATTCCACCTGAAGCTGTCGCCGGCTTGAAGTTCTCGGCTGCGCTGCCCCTGGAGCTCGCAACCCGTACGATGGCGCAGCGTCTGGCTGACGCAGAAGGAGCCAGATATGCGGCAGAGACAGCTATGGTTCGGCTGCCTGACCCCATAAGTTGAGCAATACGGCGACAGCAAAGTGTGCAATTCATAGGCACGCTTGGATGTAATGCGCCTCTGGCTGCCGCTTACAACTTGTCGATCCAGGTATCTTCTTCTCGGTTGTCCCACGTGGAGCCCGTCATGGGCGCGTCTGATTTCCCTGAGCTTGCAATTCGGCGCATGACCACATTGAACTCGCGAGCGTAAAGCTGGCGAATGGTTTCAATCGGACGAATCATGCAGCCTTGTATAAGCTCCCGCCGTTCGGACATGTCGCTAATCTGGGCTTCGTCAAACGCACGACGAAGCCATGCGATCTGTTCCTCACTGATCAGCATCTCGTCGAGCCGTTGCGGCACTAGTTCGGCATCCAACTGCACCTCAAAGAGGCCTGGCTGGCTAGAAGTCATCGGTATTTTCCATCGATTTGTATTGGCGCGGCCAAGTCATTCTAGCTGCATACTCGGCAGAGTCAGGATCCGTTTACTTTGAAGTCTCGGCGGCGAAAGGCAACGAAATGAGGCAGCCCGTTGAGATCGAACAGCTCAATGAAGGCTCCCCCGTCCGGTTGTTAATGGTGCTAAGGGGGATCACGGCAATTGACTCGATGTCGCAAAGTCCACGACGATGCGCTCTCCCGCAATTCGGCACGCCCATTGTGTTTTCGTTGCGCATGTACCTCGGCTCAGGAATCGATTTGGTCAGCAATGCAGACACACCGAAGTTGCCCAAACCATTTGGCTCCAGGTAGACACTGTCGCCACCGACCGAAGATTTGTCCCCAGTGAAATCAACCCAGAATTTCACCAAAGCGGTTGTACCTCAGTCGCGGGGTTGTCAACTCGGAGCGCATTTTGGCGGAAAGCCTTGAATAACGTCCTGCCAGGCTCCTTCAGGTGGAAACAAGTCCAGTTTCGCGGCACTTCCTTCCTTTGGATCGTGGGTTGGCGTGGCCGAGCCCAGCACCAGTTGCACACTGGCCTGCTTCAGGTTCGGCCTAGACACTAGATGCTTTGCCATGTCGGCGAGCAGCACCGATATCATCGCCACACTCAATGCCCCATTTATCCAGTAAGGAACAACGCATGGTTAGGTTGCTATCAGCTCGGGGATCTCCCTCGGTGGTGGGTGGCAGGCCGGCGGCGTTCCCCGCCAGGACCGGCGACCTTCAGTAGCAGGTGCGGGCGAGGGAGCGTTCTGCGATGAGATTGATTTCAAGAACGCGACTCCTTTTCCCAAGACGTTTAGGACGGCGTCCGAGGACGCCAGTTATCCGCGGGTGCGTTCGTAGGCGGCCCGTTCGGCGGCCAGCGCCTTGGCCAGCTGGGCGATCTCGGACTGCTCGGCGGAGTTCTTCGGTCGGCCGCAGGGCGCCGCCGATTTCTTCTCGAAGACCCCGGTTTTGACGGCTGCGCGCCATTCCTGGATACGTGAGCCGTAGAGCCGTTCGCGGCGCAGGATCGATCCTTTGGTTCCGTTCGAGGCAGCATCGCATTCGTACACGATCGCGTGCTTGAACTCGGTGGTGAACGTCCGGCGTGCCGATCGGTTGGTGCGCGGCCCCTGGCCCTGGTCCGGGCGGTTCCGGCTGGGTGCATCTTCGGGATCGGGCTGTCCGGTTCCTGCTGGTGTCGGGTGGTCATGGCGTGGTTTCCCCACTGCCTTCAGTTTCTATTCTCGTTCTAGAGGCGGTCTCTAACGAGCCTGGCGGAGCGGAGACCCTCGTCGTCCGAGCCCCAATGTCGGCACCACTCGCGCCAAAGCGCTGCGGGCGCAAAAAGCCTGTGCCTGTGATCAGATCTTATGGATTTGAGCCCGGACTTTGTTCATTCGGTGGCAAATACTGGATTGGGACAAGTGCAAGCGTTGCCAGTTGATTTACAGTGATTTCACGTATGTGATCAACTGGTGCACGCCACGTCATCCCGTCTGGCAATCAGTGGGAAACAACGGAAGCATGGAGGGCAACAGGTCATCTCATGTCGGGCCGTGTCGTGTGGTGCGTGCTCACAGGGTGATCACCGCGAGGTGAATTAGGGGATCAAAGATGAAGCCCGAAGGGCGGCAGGCGGCGTGCGATCAGGAAAATGTCCGCCCCATGTGCCAAAATTGATGAAGAAGATGATCGGGCTAGGCTGGGGAATGTGGGGATTCTGTTGAGTGACGAGTGGTCACACCAAAACAAGGAGTGGCAAATAACCCTCGACTTGGCCAGAAAATTCGGCTGGACCAGCGTGAAGAACACAAACCATGGCGGTTTGAATCTCATGTGCCCTGGAGGGGTACATGAGTTCCCTGTCTACTCCACTGGCCGCTCCACGGAAAACGTTGCACGGACCAAAAGACGTGTCATTCGCAGCTGTCAGCATCGCAACATTACTGAACCTTTGGACCAGGTCGAAGAGTGGCTCGATAGCGCGGAAAGACTACTCTCCGCCGCCGAGCAGCTGATGTCTCGGTCTGCAGCAGAAAGCAGGATGAAAGAAGCGCTGGAGATGCTCGGTCTCGCTGAAGATAACCTGACGCAAGCCGAAGCGACGTTCGACACCGCCGCTCAAGAACTGGACCGCGCCACGGAAGCACTGGATGACATGCCGCCCAGTGTTATCTCAGCAGGCGCGAGTAGCCTCGTCGGAGACGCGGCATCCCAAATCCGGGAAGCGACACTAGCCCTCCGAGACCTACCTGAGGGTCATGAGCGTGTGGTCTTCCTCCATGAACAAGCAACTGACCTGAGGAATCGGGCGCGGGCTCTCAAAGCCCGCCTTTCAAGCCAGTAAGACGGCCGCAAAAAGATGCCGCAAAGTTACCTACAAGAGTTGGCAACTGCCAACCCCATATGCAATAGTCAATACACGACAAGTAGGGGGTTCACACATGATTGAGGTGACACTTCGCGTCCAAGGTACGGACATTTCAGATGCTTCCGTAGACGCGGTCATTGCCGAACATTTTCCAGACACATCGTGGGATAAAGTCGACGGCCTGACTACCTTGACTGTCTTCGTTGAGCGCGAAGATGCAGTAACCGAAACCGTAGGCATCGTACGCCGCGTAGAAGCAGCAATACCTGGCCTGAAAATTATTGGCGTTCATCGCGACCTTGTAGGCACTACGGACGTTGCTTTACGCGTTGGCGTTAGCCGCGAGGGTGCACGCAAGTGGAGCCTTTCCGCTGACTTCCCGACTCCCTTTGACTACATAGGCGCAGGTTCCATGAAGGTATGGGTTTGGGCAGAGGTTGTTCAATGGCTGGAAGAAGCACGGGCTCTGGACATGGACCAGGAACTGCCCAGCCTGGAGCTCATGACTCATATAGAGAACTGCATCATGCGCAATCCGGACCACACAACGGTTCAGTGGCATCAAACTATGCCGAAATTTCCAAATGTGCAAAAGCCCATTTTCCAAGTGGTTCAGCCGGCAGCTCGCGTTTCAGCGGGCGGCCGTGCCCAAGAGTTCGCGGTCAACTTCCGTGAGCTCGTGGGGGCGGCCGCCCCAAGAACTTAGATTGAATCGGAGAAATTGTGACCTTGCTGCGAATTCGTACGGGAGAGAAGGATACGCCTGTCGCTGCTTCTGACGTAGCGATGATCATAGGATCAACGGAACCCATTGAGGTCCGGTTGGACGAGGTACACGCAGGTCCTGTGCAGGCAGCGGCAAATGAAATGCAGGTCAAGCTGGAGCGTGGAGACCCCGGTTTTGCCTATATTGAAGAAAGCAACGTACTGATGGTTCGCCTTGAGCATAAGGTGAGCTGCTTTACTGAAGCTGAACCAGACTCTGCAACCACCTTGCACCTCCATCACATTGTGGCGTTCAAAGTTCTGCAGGAGCTTGAGACCAGCGAAGCCGCGATTGGGGCTTTCATTGAGACAAATGCTTATTTCATCGCCTATCCGTATGTCAGGCAGTCGATCACGCAGCTAACCGCTGCCTTGGGCTTGCCTCCTGTCGTCCTGGGGTTCATGAAGCGCGACGAGTGGCCCTTCCAAGAAGATCCGAGCGAATCCGCTTCCAATTCAAGCCAAGGGGCCTTGGAGGCAAGTAAGTAGGTTTCCACTGGCAGATACAGCCACCTGGGTACTTCTTGGCCTACCTCAATCTTGGGGTACGCAATTTTCGTTTACCCCAGCCGAAATCACCGGTTGCCTCCCAGCCCTCGATCACCCCGCGATTCCTACTCTCCTGCCGAACGGCAGCGTAGGTGGCGCTCGCTATTCACTCGCCTGTGGTCCAGGCCATTCCGAGATGATCAAGTCGGCCATGGAAGAGCTTCTCTCATCAATAGTTGATTCGTCGAAGACCAAAGGATGGTCGCTCACTAAGTGCGCGTTGAGCCGCAGAGCACTGTGCTTTGCGAGTTCCTTTCGTTTGAACTCCCACGGGTCGTTGCCCAATGCGGGATTCAAGTTGGAGGTTACTAGGGTCAGGTTACCGATGCGGTGGAGGTGGGTCTTTCTACTGTCTTCAGCTTCTGCACTGGAGGGAGACGGTAGGGGCCAAGTTTTCATCCAGGTCTGCGGGATGATGTGTTCGATGGACAGTCTCGAGGGTAGAACTAACTTCTCCGTCTTGGACGAGAAAAGGCCCGCCTCCACTGCTTTGAGGAGCATACGCACGCGCGCTTGGGGCAGCCATTTGTACAGGTCCCGATTGAGCAGGTGGTATCGGAAAGCTTCGTCCGTTGGCCACCATCCACTGGCGGTGTCTTCGTCAAAGGATTTCAGGTGCCCGATGATGGAACCGACAGGGTCTGCTGCCCCATCCGTGCTTTTCAGCAGTTCAAGCATGATCCTGTTGTAGTTCTTGGTGGTTAACCTGAGCGTCATCCGTCGAACCAACCATGATTCCAATGCCGCAAGAGCGTCATGGAGGCGTATCTGGGAAATCTGCCCCTGCTGTACGCTGCGCCACACCCGCAGAGCTACAGGATAAATAACCCCAATATCCAGGACTTCTCTCCGGGAGAAGAACAGCCGTTCCCTAGTTCCTTCTTCCAGGTCGTGGAAATTGCGGTAAATCCCGGCGTCAGAGACCAAGTCATCAATGAACGCTTTAACACCTTCTTTGCTATCCGCATGGTTCCCGAAGAGGCGGCTGAATTCAACGAAGAGACCCGTTGCGGAGATTTCCGAGTTCGTCCGTTCCGTTAGCCAATGCATGAGGAACAACTCCGCCCGAGGCCTCAGGTAGCGCCCCTGCTTGGTTTTTTCACGCCACCAGGGTTCCCCGAAGGTGGCCTGCCATACTTCACGGTCGAGCTTATCCAGATCGAGGCCAAACGTTTTTGCACTGCGGAACACGTGGTTTTTGACCAGGTCAATGGCAAGCAGTCGTTCACCTTGCGCATTGAGGGACTCGAAAATACCTTGCGGATTATCTCCTGGTTGGAGTTCTATTACGACAAACAGAAGTTGCTCATACAAAGTGTCTCGTAGGCCATCGAAGTACTCATCGAGCCGATCTGCGGGAAGTTCGGAAGCCCAGTCCTGAAGGCTTCGTTCGAAGAATTCACGTGCTTTCCAGACCAACGCCTGGGATTCTGACTCATGCTCGTTGGCCTGCATAGTTTCGGTAAAAACGTCACGGTCATGTCTTGTGGGCCTGAGCTTGAAAACGTCTTCTTCATCAACTTCGACGTCGTCGTCCTGCGTCCAGAGTTTGCGGAGCCGGGATGCATGTTTGGGTTTGTCCCATGTTGCGCAAACGGCTGTGGCCGCTGACAAGAGCAACTGGGAAGTAGTTAACCGCTGCTGGCCATCGATGACTTCCTGTGCCACAACTCCGCCCTTGCCTGTGGAGGGTTCCCCGATCACAACAGCACCAAAAAAGTGCGGCGTCATCGGCGCCACTTTTGAAGGATCACCTGCTTGCTGCTCAAGTCGACGGTGGTCCACGAGGCGGTCCACAGTCTGTTTCACGTCATCCCAGAAAGGGCCAATCCGATCGTTTTCCGGATCTTCTTCACGATGTTGCCAAACATAGGGACGCTGGTAGAGCGGGACCTCGTACCGCACTGAACCTTGGAAAATACGTTTCAGAGACTGCGACTCAGCTTTCACAACTCAAGACTAACTTGCGCCGCCAACATCCTCAGGTGCGGTTATTCCAAACTCCACACCTTAACTTTTTCTGGTTGGCTCTGTGGCTTGGCTTCATACTTCGAATGAAGAACACAGAGTTCAGGCGCTCGCCATAGCGTCCCGCGGCAAGTACCGCGGGCCACCAATGCCGTTCAAGCCCGCCAAGCAACGAATTGGAAGACACAAAGTTTGACCAGCCCCGCGATCATAGACGCGGTGAGTTGGACCCTGGTACGGAGTGGGATCGATTTTCAGGTGGCCAATACCGGCATTCACCCCGTCGTGACAAGGTCACGTCCTATACTCATTAAATGTCTACATATGAACCTGTCGAACTTGCCCGAGAACTTGGCTACACGAGCGAGCAACGACCTGGAAAGGTAGTCCGGGATTATCTTCGCAAGAAATACCCAGAGCACCCGAAATACCAGCGGTGGGTGCTCGATGACGTCCAGGCGGCCGATGTTCGCGCCAACATCCCCCGGAGAATTTGACACTTCGCACAGATAGTAAATCCGCGATCGAAACAGTTCTGGACTACGGCATGCTGCGGAACGTGGGAGACCCTCACCTCGGGTCTGCCCAAATCCCAAAAACTTCCACGTCGCGCCCGTGCGAACGAACGTCTTCGGAATTTATGCCTCGAATTCACCAACCCTAATCAAGACCTTCGAGGACGCGGCCGAATCCAGTGCCATGGCGAAAGCAGCCTCGGCTTCGGCCAGCGGGAAGTCATGGCTGATGACCTGCGCCAGGAAAGGGTGTTTGGCCAGCAGCTCCACTGCTTCATCCAACTCGGTCTCGAAACGCTGCGAGCCAAACACTGTCAGCTCGCGCAGACCGAGTTCCGAGAGCGAGATCGGCACCTTGTCCTTGGGCAATATCCCCAGCTGCACGACCGTTCCGCCACGACGAGTCGCATCCAGCACCGTCTGCAGGCTCGCGGCAGCTCCTGCCGCTTCCACGCTCACGTCGTAGCCGAGAGATTCAGGACCTTCGCCTTGCAGGACGTTGAAAGTCTCTTCGACGCCCATTGAACTAGCCACATCCAGCGCACGCTGCTGCAGATCGGAAATCGCCACCGATGCCGCGCCGCGCAACTTCAACACCGCCGCGGCCAGCAGCCCAATCGGCCCCGCCCCGCTGACGAAGCAGCGCGATCCCTCGATGCGGCCCGCTGCCCGGTCGATCCCGTGCAGGGCAATTGCCAGCGGCTCGGCCAACGCGGCTGTTCGCAGGTCCAGGCCTTGGGGCAATCGGCGCAGCTGTTGCGCTTGGACGTGCAGCACCTCGACCAGACCTCCCTGGGTGTGCGGCGTGGTGCTCGCGCTTCCCAGATAGGTGCCGCCCTGGATCAGGTGCATGCCCATTGGCTTTGCCCCGAGCTCGGGGCACGGCGTTGCCGGGTGGATCGCCACGGCGTCCCCGACGCTCCATCCCGTGACGCCGTCTCCCAGCTCACGCACGCGCCCGACCACCTCGTGGCCCAGGACCAGCGGTTCCTTGACCTCGAAGGAACCATTGCGGCCATGCTGCCAATAGTGCAGATCGGACCCGCAGATCCCGCCGTAGGCGATATCCACGGCCACTTCCCCGGGACCAACCGGGGATTCCGGGACCTCTTCAACGCACAGGTCCTTGGGCCCGTGCACAACTACTGCTTTCACTATAACTCCTTGGTTTTTGTCTGTCTGGTCTTGCCTGCTAGCCCTATCGGGGGCTTCTTAGCGGGCCACCGGTTCGGTGTGCTCGAGCAGCCCGAGCTCGTCGCGTCGCGGCATGCCCTCCCAGTCGCCCGGGACCATGCAGGCAAAGGCACCGGTGCGAACGGCGGTTTCCAGCCGCTGGTGCGGATCCAGGCCGTTCAACAACTCGGCAATGTATCCGGCGACAAATGCGTCACCTGCGCCGACGGTGTCAAGGACCGGGACCTTCACGGCGTCCAACCGGAACTCGTTGCCGTCAATCAGCGCCGCGCAGCCAGCACTGCCGAGCTTGATGATGACCTGGCGCGGGCCCAACGCGGCGATCCGGCGGGCCAGCTCCATGGGGTCCTCGCTCGGCCCCACGGCGATGGCTGCTTCCTCGTCCCCGGCAATGACCACGTCGACCTTGGGCAGGATGGCGCGGTAGGCCGCCCCCGCTTCTTCCTCGCTCCACAGCGCGGCGCGGTAGTTCAGGTCGAAGGACACCAGCACCCCGGCGGCGTGTGCCATCTGGATGGCGGCGTCCACCGCACCTGCGGCTTGTGTCGAGAGTGCCGGGGTGATCCCGGTTAGGTGTAGCAACCGGGCACGCGAGATCAGCGAAACCGGAAGGTCGGCTGCGCACAGCTTCGAACCGGCGGAACCGGCGCGATAGTACCAGACCTTCTGGTGCGCTTCGGTGCGGCGTTCCTTGATCATCAGACCCGTGGGGGCTGACTCGTCGCGGACCACCACGGTGTTCACGTCCTCGGCCCGGATCTCGCGCTGCACCAGGTCTCCGAGGCTGTCCGCCCCCAGCCGCCCGATCCAGGACACGGACGTTCCCAGTCGGCGCAGTGCGATGGCGAAGTTCGATTCGGAGCCGCCCATGCCCAACCCCAGGGTGGAGGCGTGGGCCAGCGGACCGGCACTGGTGCCGCGCATCAGCGCCATGGTCTCCCCCAGGGTCACCACGTCGGTGTGCTTGTCCTGACTCATGCCTTTTCCTCGTCCCTGGCCTCGGCCACGGCGTTGACCAGGGCCTTGGCCCGGGCCGTGAGCTCGTCCAGGTCCCCGCCCTTGAACGCGTCACCCAGCAGTGGCCCGCCCACGCTGACGGCCAGCGCCCCGGCACGGATCCATTCCACGGCCTCGGCAACGCCTACCCCGCCCGAGGGAACCGCCTGGATGTCCGGGAACGGTCCGCGCAGGTCCTTGAGGAACCCGGGGCCCACCTGGGATGCGGGGAACACCTTGACCGCGGTGGCCCCGGCCTTCCATCCCGCGAAGAGCTCGGTGGGGGTCATTCCGCCCGGGTAGACGGGAATGTTCGCCTTGACCGCCGCGCGGACGATCGCCGTGTCGGTGATCGGGGTGACAATGAAACCGGCGCCTCCGGCGATGGCGGCCTCTGCCTCCTCCACCGTGGTGATGGTGCCGACACCGATATCCGCGCTCGCTCCGTAGCGGGCGCGGAGGGACGGAAGTTCCTCGAACACGCCGGCGGTGCTCAGCGTCAGCTCGATGCTGGTGATGCCTCCTGCGACAAGCGCGTCGATGACCGGGGCGTATTCGCTTGCGTGCTTGGCACGCAAGACAGCCACGATCGGGGTTTTCTGCAACAGCGCACCGGGAGCGGTGCGAATCGTTTCGGTGTTCATCGCGAGAGCCACCCGCCGTCCACCGGAAGAACTGTTCCGTGGATGTAGTCTGCGGCGCCGCTGGCCAGGAAGAGGACAGCGCCGGTCAGGTCGTCCGGGTTGCCCCAGCGTCCGGCCGGGATGCGCACCAGGATCTGCTCGTTGCGTGCCTCGTCGGCCAGCAGCGCCTCGTTCATGTCGGTGGCGATGTAGCCCGGGGCCACGGCGTTGACGTTCACTCCGCGTCCTGCCCATTCGTTGCACAGGGCCTTGGTCAGCTGCGACACCGCACCCTTGGAGGCGGCATAGGCGGGAACCCGGAAGCCGCCCTGGAAGGTGAGCATCGAGGCGAGGTTGATGATCTTGCCGTTCCCGCGTTCGAGCATCGGCGCGCCGAAGAGCTGGCAGAGCTGGAACACCGCACGGGTGTTCACGTTCATCACGGTGTCGAAGTCGGCCAGCGGGAATTCGACCGCGTCGTGGCGGATCTGGGTTCCTGCGTTGTTCACCAGGATGTCCACCTGCCCCAGGGCCAGCGCCTGCTCGGCGGCCGCGGACACCGAGGCCTCGTCGGTGAGGTCCACCGCGATGGCGTGTGCGGTGTGCCCGGTTTCATTGGCCAGTGCGGCCAGCTCGGGGGCGAGCTCGCCGCGCTGCAGGGTGATCACGTTGGCCCCCTGGCGCATGAGCCCTGCGGCAATGTGCAGTCCGATGCCGCGGGATGCTCCCGTGATGACTGCGGTTCGGCCGGAGATGTCGAAGACTCCCCCGGCCCGGGTCGTGTTGGTGGACACGGTAGAGCTCCTAGCGGGCAACAGCGAGTGCTGCCGGGTTGTAGATGTTGCGTGGTTCCTCGCCCTGGCACACGTCAATGACGTTGCCCAGGGCGCGTGACTTCAGTTCGGTGTAGGACTCCTCGGAGTACCAGGCCGCGTGCGGGGTCAGGACCGCGTTGGGCTCGGTGAGCAGGTCCGAGTCCGTGGGGAGTGGTTCTTCCTCAAAGACGTCCAGACCCGCGCCGTAGAGCTTGCCGCTGCGGAGGGCGCGGACCACGGCGGCGGATTCGACAACCCCGCCACGGCAGGTGTTGATGAGCACCGCGCCGTCCTTGGCCTTGGCCAGGAACGCGTCGTTGACCAGGTGGTGGGTGTGGCTGTTCAGTGGCACGTGCAGGGAGATGACATCCGCCTGCTCGAGCACCTGCTCCATGGTGAGCACCTCGATGCCTTCTTCGGTGGTGGTGCCGACTTCGCGGGCAGGGTCTGAGCCGATGACCTGGTAGCCCAGGCCCTTGGCCTTGCGTCCGGTGGCGGCACCGATCAGGCCCAGGCCGATTACGCCGAAGACGCGTCCGCGGATGCGGCGCAGCGGCTTGACCGATTCGAGCGAGAAGGACCCGTCGCGCAGCTCGCGGTCCAGGCGGGTGATCCCGCGGGCCAGGGTGGCGGCCAGGCAGATCGCGTGGTCCGAGACGTCCTCGGTGCCGTAGTCAGGGACGTTGGAGACCACGATTCCGCGTGCGGTGGCTGCCTCGATGTCCAGGGTGTCAACGCCCACGCCGTAGCGGCCAATGGCCTTGAGCTTGGGCAGTGCGTCCATGACGCGTGCGGTGATCGGTGCGTACTGCACCACGATTCCGTCGAAGTCGGCGGCCGCGGCAATCACCTCGTCCTCGGTGTGGCACTGGGCCAGGACCAGCTCGACGCCGGCCGCGGCGGCGACCTCCTGCTCGACGGCGATCGAGTCGTGGTCGCAGTCGGTGATCAAGATGCGGATGCTCATTTGTGGGCGTCTTCTTCCGTGAGTAGGTCGCGGTCCCGGGTTTCGGGGGCCTTGAGTGCGGCGATGAAGGTGATGGCCATCATCAACATCATGTAGATGGCCACGGGAATCCAGGAGCCCGAGGCCCAGGTGACCAGGGCCGAGCAGATCAGCGGGGCGATGCCGCCGCCGAAGACCGAGGAGAATTCGCGTCCCAGGGCCACGCCGGCGTAGCGGTAGCGGGAGCCGAAGAGCTCCGGGAAGTAGGCTGCCTGCACGCCCACGGTGCCCTGTGCGGCGAAGATGAAGCCGAGCACGATGACCACGCCGATCCAGAACAGGTTGCCGGTGTTCAGCAGCATGAAGGCGGGGAACGGGAAGAGCAGCAGGAAGCCGGTGATGCTCAGGTAGAGCGGGCGGCGTCCGAACTTGTCGGAGAGGTTGCCGGCGATCCAGGCCGAGATGCACGCGAACATGGCGCCGATGAACAGCACCTTCGGGATGAAGGTCGAATCCACCGCGAGGTAGGTGATCAGGTAGGAACCCATGAAGGTCTGGAAGATGTAGGAGTGGGCGTTGGCGCCCACGTTCATGAAGAACACGCTGAACAGGCCGCGGCGGCCGTTCTTGAACACGTCGGCGGCGGGGGTCTTCTGGCGTTCGGCCATGCCGACCTCGGCCTTGAGCTCCGCCATGACCGGGGATTCCTTGAGGTTGCGGCGGATCAGCCAGGCCGCGATGGTGACGAAGATCGAGGAGAAGAAGACCAGGCGCCAGCCGTAGGACAGCAGGGCTTCCTTCGGCATCAGCTGCACCAGCATCCAGACGACGGCGCCCATGGCGGTACCCGCCGCGGCACCGACGAAGACCAGCGAGGCGAAGCGGCCGCGCCTGCCCTTGGCGGCGATCTCGGTCAGCAGCACCACGCCGCCGGCCTGTTCGGCTCCGGCGCCGAAGCCCTGGAGGAAGCGGCAGGCCACCAGCAGGATCGGTGCCCAGACGCCGGCCTGTGCGTAGGTCGGCAGCAGGCCGATCGCGAAGGTCGCAACGCCCATCAGCATCAAGGTACAGACCAGCACCCACTTGCGTCCGAGGCGGTCGCCGTAGCGGGAGAAGAACAGCCCGCCGAGCGGGCGTGCGCCGAAGCCGACGGCGTAGGCGCCGAAGGAGGCGATGATGCCCACTGCCGGGCTGACGTTGGGGAAGAAGATCGTATTGAAGATGATCGCCGACGCGGTCCCGTAGATCACGAAGTCGTACTGCTCGAGTGCCGTGCCGACCAGGCCTGCCCAAGCGGCCCGGCGGACGTTCTTCTGGTCATGCCGGGCAGTCGTGGCGGCGGGCTGAGGGCCAGCCGTCACTGTTCCGCCGGCGGGAACACCGTTGTTCTCGTTCATAGTCACCAATCCAAAGAATTGTGCCATCCCTATTATCGGGATGACGTCCCACTTTCAATAAACCAACTATAAGCCACCTCACACCCCGAAATGCAACCCCGGTCACACCCGCCGGAGGCCCGGCAGGGAAAGCCCCAAGTCATGTAAGACTGTTGGCATGGAAAAAACGACCGGAGCCAAGACTCTCGAGCGAGGCCTCGATCTGCTGGACCACGTTGCAGCGGGTGTCGACAGGCTCGACGAGATCGCCGCAGCTGCCGGCCTGAGCCGCTCCTCCACCCACCGGATGTTGACTTCGCTGGTGGCCGGACGCTACCTCTCTTTGGGCCCGGACAACCGCTACAAGCTCGGCCTCAAGCTGATGGAGCTCGGCGCCCAGACCCAAAAAAGCCTGAACCTGCCGGAGGAAATCCAGTCCAGGCTGGCCGAGATCGCCGTGGCCACCCGCGACACCACGCACCTGGGAATCCTGGAGGCGGACGACGTCCTCTATCTCGCCAAGGCGCGCGGAACTCGCGGCATAGAAATGGCATCACGGCCCGGCGGCCGGCTGCGCGCCCAAAACACCGCGATGGGAAAGATGATCCTCTCGCTGCGGCCGCGAGCGGAGGCGCTGACCCATTTCGATCCCACCGCCACGATCACCGATTTCTCCATCAAGACCGTTGAGGATTTCGACCGCGAGCTGACTCTGGTCCGCGACCGCGGTTACTCGCTGGACAACCAGGAAAACGAGCTCGGCATCATCTGCGTGGCCATCCCCATTCCGGATCTCAGCGGCCAGCCGGTCGCTTCGATCTCGGTCTCGGCCCCCAGCGTCTACATGACCCCGGAACGGATCTCTGACCTGGTCGCGCTGTTGAACTCACACGCGCCCCAGATCACCAGCTGCCTGCCGCCGGGGTTCAAGGACTCCTGGGAATGAACCGGAACTTCTGTACCGCGTGACCTGGGTGCCTGCATCCTCCGTTCCACTGAATCACGATTGTTAGAGCTTGCTCCTCTTCGCCGGAAGGCGTCCGGGATCGGGCTCGTTCTTGGGCACGCCACACGATCGATCGGTTCCTGGAAGCTGCGATTCCAGCCCCTTCCCGCTCCCCCTCGACAGACATCCCGGGTCCAGCTGCCCGGGCCGTGAAGCCGCGCCCTCAATGATCGGCAAGCCGGCCTGTATTGCTGTGGACATCCAGCCGGCCACCGCGTCGTGCCCACTCCGTTCACACGGTCTGAAATGCCCGCCGAGCGCCGCAAAAGTCCATCAACGCATTGGCCCCCGTCAAGAAGATGTCGCCTCCCTGCACAGGTTTTACAGCGCTTTCATGCTTCGGAAACATCAGGTCTATCAAGATTTTTCCCTTATTCTGCGCGAAACAAAACCGAAAGCCGTGCGGAATCTTGCGCCGATACGTTTGTCCTACTCGGACAAACATTTTGGGAAGGGAGCATCGCATGGAACCCGCAGATACCGCATGGATACTCTCTGCTTTCGCCTTGGTTCTACTGATGTTCCCGGGCATTGCCATGCTCTACGGCGGCATGCTCAACGGACGCAACGTCCTGAACATGGTGCTGATGGTCCTCAGCTCACTGGCCGTGACGGCGGTGGTGTACGTCGTGGTGGGTCACGGTTTGGTCATGGGCGACTCGGTCGGAGGGGCAGGCATCATCGGCAACCCCTTCGAGCACTCGTTCCTCACCTCCATGATGGAGGATGACGGTAGCGGCGGCCCGCTCTGGGCAGCGTTCTACATTCTCTTTGCCGGCATCAGCGTCGCCCTGGTTGCCTCCGGCGCCGCGGGCCGCATGAAGTTCGGCGCATGGCTCGTCTTTGTCGCCATCTGGGTGCTGCTGGTCTACGCACCGCTGGGCCATTGGGTCTTCGCCTTTTCCAACGAGGAAACCGGAGCCGTAGGAGGCTGGATGCGCACCCAGCTGAAACTGCACGACTTTGCCGGCGGCACCGCCGTGCACCTGAACGCCGGCGCGGCCGGCCTGGCTCTCGCGTTGGTCCTGGGCCGACGCAGTTCCCCCGCCGGGCGTCCGCACAACCTTCCCTTGATGCTCGTGGGTGTCGCCCTGATCGTCACCGGGTGGATGGGGTTCAACGGCGGCACGGCGGGCGGCGCAAACTTCCTGGCCCAGTACGTCACGCTCACCTCCCTGCTGTCCCTGGCCGGCGGCATGCTTGGCTTTATCACCATTGAACGGTTCCGCGACGGCCACGCCACCATGCTGGGCCTGGGCACCGGAGCGATCGCCGGGTTGGTCGGGATCACACCGATCGCCGACGCCGTGGGCCCCCTCGGTGCCCTGGTGGTCGGCTTCGTGGCCTCGGCAGCGGCCGCCTGGGCCATCACCTGGAAGCGGCGGCACCGGATCGATGATGCACTGGATGTCTTTGCCATCCACGGCATTGCCGGAATCACCGGTTCCCTGTTCGCGGCCTTCTTTGCCAATGCAGCAGCCCCGGCGGGATTCAGCGGTATCGTCTTCGGCGGCAGCTTCGACCTGCTGTGGCACGAGGGCCTGGCCCTGCTGGTCACCATGGTCTACAGCTTCGCCATGACCTACGCCATCGCGTGGACCATGAACAAGATCGTTCCCCTCCGAGTGAGCGCCGGGGAGGAGGAACTCGGCCTTGATCGTTCTCTCCACGCCGAAACGGCCTACGAGGGCCGCACCTTCTGAATCCCCCAAGTGGCACACACTCCCCAAACGCGTGAAAGGCACCCAAGCATGAAACTCATTACCGCAGTGATCAAACCGATCCGCGTCGAATCGGTGTCCAAGGAATTGGAAAGGGCCGGCTTCACCGGATTGAGCGTCATCGAGATGCAGGGCCGCGGCGCCCAGGCCGGACGCACCGAGTACTACCGCGGCCAGGCGTTCGCCGTGGAGTTCCGCACCAAGATGTGCATCGAGCTGCTGGTCGACGATGAGGAAGTCGACAAGGCCATTGACGTGATTGTCGCCAACGCTCGCACCGGAGATGACGGCGAGATCGGCGACGGCAAGGTCTGGGTGACACCGGTGGAACGCATTGTGCGTGTGCGCACCGGCGAGCTCAACGAAGCGGCCATCTAACCCATCACCCTAATTCCTGCTGCGGCGGCGCCCCGGTCCTTGCGGCCGATCGGCCGCCGCAGCAGCAGTACCAGCATGGCCGGCCTCCCGGCCCTCGTGTCTATTCCCACTAGTTCTGCCAGAACGGATAGTCGGTGTAGCCGCGGCGCCCTCGGTGTAGAACGTGGAGGCATCCGGTTCGTTCAGCGGCAGGACCTCCTGCCAGCGGCGCACCAGCAGGTGGGCTGGCTACTGGATGAGAACGGCAGGGCCACCCGCGGCGTGGTGGTCTGATTTCCAACGACCTCCCAGGGATATCCGCCACGTGCGACATGCCGCACAACTAACCTCAAGCACTCATTAACTGGGCGATGATTACGGCCATATGGTTTCCGGGCAGGTTTCCATGACGACCGGCCTTCAACGCTGACGAATGCCCCCCGGGGTTTAAGTTGCCTCCGGAGCAGCTGGCCGTATGAAGTTCGGTGCGTGGCTGGTCTTCGTCGCCATCCGGTGCACCGAAGTAACCACCAAACCAATCCAGGCCGGCGCTTCAGTGCCCGCTGGGCAGACGCTGGTCCAGCTGCGAAAAACCCTGCTCAAAAGCGGAGCGGAGCATCCACTTCGGCCACGGCAGTTGGACGGTGTCAAGTGCCTCCTCGATACCAGCACCCGCTGCATGGGCACTCTTAATAGCATCCTCCACCGCATGCAGGGCAATGGCTTGCCGCGTGACAAACTCCCTGTCAACCAGCCGCCCATGCCCCGGGACCACCACGTCGTTCGGCTGCATCCTGAGCAGAACCTCGTCCAATGCCGCTGGCCATTCAATTGGCCAACAGCCAGAACCGAACATGGGTGGGCCGGATTCCTCGATCGCGTCACCGAGCGCCCAGACCCCGGCGTCGGGCACATATACGATCAGGTCCGTGTCGGTGTGGCCGCGGGAGATCGGAATGAGTTCGATGTTGCGCCCGCTTGCGGTGAGCGTCGTGGACCGTTGGATAAGGACCGTCGGCTGCGTCAAGACCACGTGGTCCCACTGTTTGTCGGGTTCGCGAGCCGGGTCGGCTTGCCAGGCGCGCAGCCGGGGCCCTTCGAAGGCAGCGTAGTGATCGGGAATCCGATGGTGCCCAATCACCGGAACACCGAGGTCGACAAAGACTGAGTTGCCGAAGCTGTGGTCGTAGTGTGCATGGGTGTTGACCGCACCAACGATCGGTGTGCCGAATCGTTTCGCCACGTCCCCGACGATCTCGCGCGCCTCCGCCGGCGAGCCTCGCGTGTCGATGACAGTCACTCCCTTGGGTCCCAGGATTGCCACCACGTTGACGTCGCCCGCTTCATATCTCTTGACGAAAACGTCGGCTGCTACTTCATCCCATGCCATGTAGTTGATGCTACTCCGGGTCATTACTTCTCGACGGGCAGCCAAAGTTCGCACGAAGCGTAGGTGTCGGTGAGCTCGAGGTAGCGCAGCATCGATGGTCCGGGACGCATTCGCCACGGATTCGAGGGGAACCACTCCGTCGCCGTCGCGGCCCAGAGTTGTTGCAGCGCCTCTGGGAACGGGCCTCGGGAGGAAAACACCGCCCAGGTCCCCGTCTCGAGCCGGATGGTGTCGAGGTCATCCGGAAGCGCGGTTGCCGCATTGACCGCGACCCCGTGGAGGTAGGTGAGCATCGACCCCTCCGGCGCGTCCGGTCCCACGTCTGCTGTGACGGCCAGGATCCCGGCGGGGTCGCTGTCCCCCAGCGCCTTGAGCCGTACGTGTTCCTCGGGCGCGATGCCGGCAATGTGCTGCTGGATGTGCGGGTTGACGCCCTCGTGGATGAGCGGGACCTGCGCCGCGTATCCTGCGAGAACGAATTCGGGCTTGTGGGTGATGGTTACGTCCATCGGGGTGCTCCCTTCGACGCTCAGGCGGAACCTGAGCATGGGTTGTGTGCTGAGCGGACCGCCATGACGGCGCACCTCGGCCGGACCGGTGCCGTGCACCGAGCGGAATGCCCGCCCGAACGCCTCCGTCGATCCGTAGCCGTAGCGCACAGCTACATCCAGCAGGTTGGGATCCCCCGCCGCGAGGTCGGCTCCGGCGAGCGTCATCCGACGGCGGCGCGCATATTCGGACAGGGGCATCCGGGCCAGCGCCGAGAACATCCTGCGCAGGTGGTATTCGGTTGTCCCGTGTTTGCGGGCGAAGGCCGCAACGTCGATCGAATCGCTGGAGTTTCGCTCGACGAGGTCTATCAGGGCATTGAGTGTACCGATCATGTGGTCCTCCTTTCAGAAACAATCCTCTCCCAACCGATGTGGGGTGCACCCGATCATCGTGGCCACATTCGATCGGCTGCAAGGGAGACATGCCGAGTCTACGAAACAGTGCAAGACGAGACCGCGCCCTGGCGATCGCTGGAACACCGTGGCTCGTTCGAGAGTTGCAACGATTCCCCATGCGGGACCGTTTCGCCGTGGACTGCGGCAGGGCCGCCTGCCCACGGGGAACCATCATCAGGCGGGCTTCCGCCTTAGTTCTCCCAGAACGGGTAGTCGGCTTAGCCTTCAGCACCCTCGGTGTCGAAGGTGGAGGCCTCGGGCTCGTTCAGCAGCAGGCCCTCCTGCCAGCGGCGCACCAGGTCGAGGTTGGCAATCGCCGGGCGTTCGACAACTACGGCGTCTCCCCAGCCATTGGCAGCAAACGCGGCGGCGTCGTCGTCGAAGGTGGTGACGGTCTGGAACCCGGTGTTCAGCCCCGACCTTGCAACCTGGTGGCGCTGTCGAACTCCCACATGTATCCAGCGGCCAGGCCAGTGCCCCATTTTCCCAACAACGGATATATCTGGGAAAAGGGGCCCCTGAATTCCCACTGGGACCCGAGACACGGCCGCGCAACCAGCACCACGCGAGGCACCCATGGGCATCGCCCGCACCAGTTGGCCCGCGATTCACGTCGAGAAAGCCCCCAGGACGTGCTTACCGATGCCAGTGCATCCAACGCATCCATGCAGACTTCGGTGGCCGCCGCCGGCCTGGCGACGGCAGCCTCCGAACCAGCGGTTAATTCTGCTAGTTCTGCCAGAACGGGTAGTCGGTGTATCCGGCCGCGCCCTCGGTGTAGAACGTGGACGCATCGGGCTCGTTCAGCGGCAGGCCCTCCTGCCAGCGGCGCACCAGGTCGGGGTTGGCGATCGCCGGGCGGCCGACCACCACGGCGTCTCCCCATCCGTTGGCGGCCATCGCGGCCGCGTCGTCGAAGGTGGTGACGGTCTGGAACCCGGTGTTCAGCAGGACCGGTCCGTCGAACCGCGAACGCAGGTCCTGGACGAGAGCCCCGGACGGATCGGCGTGCAGGATGCTCAGCGCGGCCAGGCCCAGGGGCGCGATCCCCTCGATGAGCGCGGCATAGGTGGCAGCGACATCGGCCGGGTCGCTCTCCACCGCGCCCTGGACATTGTGCTCGGGGGAAATGCGCAGCCCCGTGCGCCCCGCCCCGATGGCGTTGGCCACGGCTGTGACGACCTCGATGACGAAGCGCGCCCGGTTTTCCGGGGATCCACCGTAGGCGTCGGTGCGGGTGTTGGCGCTGGGTGCCAGGAACTCGTGCAGCAGGTAGCCGTTGGCGCCGTGCAGTTCCACGCCGTCGAACCCCGCGGCCATCGCATTGCGGCATGCCGTCACGAACTCCTCAACGATGCCCGGCAGCTCGCCGGCCTCCAGGGCGTGCGGGACCGGGTAGGCATGCTTACCGGTGTACGTCCGGGAGACGCCGTCCACCGCGATGGCGCTCGGGGCCACGACATGGCCCTGCCCCGTGGTCTCCGGGTGCGTGACCCGGCCGGCATGCATCACCTGGGCGACGATCAGGCCGCCCTCGGCATGCACGGCATCGGTGACGCGCTTCCATCCGGCGACCTGTTCCTCGGTGGCCAGGCCCGGCTGGCGGACGAACCCCTGTCCGGTGACGCTGGGGTAGACGCCCTCGGACACGATCAGGCCCATCGAGGCGCGCTGGCGGTAATACTCGACGACGTCGTCGTTGGGCACGCCGTCCACGCGGGAACGGGAGCGGGTCAGCGGCGCCATGATGAGTCGGTTGGGCAGCTCGAGGTCACCGAGGGTGAGCGGGGAAAACAGGTCCATGGGGTGGGACTCCAGAGGTTGGGGGTGGTTGTTTGGTGCAACCGGCCCCGCTGCGGCGATATTCCTTTCACGTCCTACGAGTGAGGCGGAACGCGGTTCCTGAGGCGTCGGCCATGCCGTGTCGACTCGACTTCAGTGGCTTGGCAGCTGTGCGGATTCTGGACCCTTTGCAGGCGCTTCAGCGGCGGATCACCACCCACTTCGGGCGTCAACCAACTTCCCCAAAGGTTATCGTCCGCCCGGGGATTTAGCGTCACACGGCAGAGTTTGAAAACAAATTCTTGTGCGATCCAGATCACAGTGCTAGATTCTTGTCGCTTTCTGGAGGATCGAGTCCTTACATGCAGGACAGTCACCTTCGTCGGACCACCAACCAAGGACGTTCATGAGTACCGCCGCAACACAGCAAAGACCGCCCCAACAGATCATGCATCCCCGGTGGCTGGGGGCGCTGCAGCCCAACAGGCTCAGTGCGGCCCGAAGCTTCGTCGCCAAGATGGTTCGGGAGCAATGGGACATCCAGCTGGTCAGCACCGAGGTCGATGGCCAGGGCAACGGCACCATGGTCTACCGGCTCGACACCCCTGGCGGCATCATGTCGTTTGTCGCGTTCGTGTCCGAACCCCGCTCGGTCAACCGGACATCCAGGATAATCGGTTCCAGCTGGGACATGCTGGGAAGCCTCATGGACGGCGAACCGGATCCGGCCCGAATCGAACAAAACCGCCGCGAACTGCCCAAGCTCTACGCCGGCCGGGCACCGGAAGGCACCCTCACCTGGTTCCGCGCCAACCAGAGCGTGCGCCTCTTCGAACACGTCCGCGAACGCCTGGCCGCCGGCCGCCAGCCGGAGACGGAACTGGTCGCCGAGGTCGGCTACCTGATGCGCAACACCGGCCTCGATGGCAACGGCACCTTCGGCACCCGCGATTTCCGGGAGCTCGGCCCCGACCACCCGCTGTCCGCCCCGTACCACGCCCAAATGCTCTCCGCCTACCTGATGCGCGAGCTCTCCATCGACCTGGTGCAGCACCTGGCCAAACTCGACCACGAGGGTGCAGCCACCCTCTCCCCCGCCATCCGGCGCGGCATCGCAATCGGCAACGGCTCGGCCCTGGGCCTGGTGCTCTTCGCCTTCAACCGGCCGCACCTGATCGGCACCCTCATCGGGCAATACGAAATGGCGCTGGCACATGCGCTGGACCTCCCGCTCACCATCGACGACCCGGCCTGGGAGCGACTGGAGACTCTGGTCAACCGATCCATTCTCTACCGGCAGCAGGACGTTGGCCGCTACGTCACGCTGCCCAACGGGCCGCAAATCTCCTCGGATCTCCGCTCGGTCAAGCGCCTCATCGATGCGGCACGCACCAGCGGGGCCCCCCGATCCCTGCGGGTGCTGGAGGAATCCATGAACGGGATGTTCTTGCCCGAAACCATCGAGACCATTCACGCGATCTTGCTGGAACTGGATCCGGAGGCAACCGACTCGTTCCTGCTGGCCGACGCGGTCGACGAGAGCCTGCTGGCCGACGGGGCACAGACCATTGATGCCCTGCGGCTGGACATCCAGGAGCACTTCGATTGGGCGCTGGAGCTCCAGCTCGCCGACGACCACGAAGCCAACCGCGTTTGGTACAAGTCCAGGGATTCGGAGGAGCCGCGGTGCGGCCCGGCCGGAGAGGTCCCCGAGGGCACCGTCGACCTTGCCTTCGACATTCCGCGCGAGATCCAGCGCCTATTGGGCCGGATCGACCGGGACTCCAGGTTCAAGACCGTCGGCGCCCTGCTGGTCGCCGACCCGACGCTCGAACAGACCGTCGCCCACGTGCAGAACCTGGCGGAGCTCCCCTACGCTATTCCACGCATGGACATCAAGGACGATTACCTGGTGCCCGTCCACCTCATCCACCTGCTCAACGGCTTCGCCTTCGGCCTGGACAAGACGGTGGACAGGCTCGAGCGCATCCTGCGCGGAGTCATCTTCGACGGCGCCCCCTACCGCGACGAATTGGCCGGCCCGGAAGCCGCGGACTGGTACTGGGCACCGCACCACGACACCTATGCCCTGCCCGTCATCGAAGCCATCCAATGGAGCGAGAAATAATGACCATCGAAAAGACAGCAACCGGCGGGACCAACCTGCTGAGCACCGGAGTGAAGATGCTCCAGGTCATCGACGCCGTGGCCGACTACAAGAACGGCGTGGGGGTCTCCGAGCTGGCGCGGGTGCTCGGCTGGTCGCGCAACGTCACCCACCAGTACCTGACCACCGGGGTGGCGGCGGATTGGTTGGTCCAGGGCGAGAACCAAAAATACTCGGTGGGTTTCCATGCCGCCGTGGTGGCCAGGAACGCCTCTCCGCACGGCCGGATCCGCTCGCTGCTGCTGGCCGAAATGAACGACCTGGTGCAGATCGTGAACGCGGCGGTGTCCTACGCGGTCCTCGACAAGGAAAGCCCGATCGTCATCGACCGCGTCGAACCCGACCGCGCCATCCAGATACGGAGCGGGCTGGAGTCGCGCTTCTCGCTGCGCACCTCCGCCTCCGGGCAGGTGTTCCTCGCCCACGCACCCGGACTCATCGAATCGTCCGCGATCGACAGCAACGAGGAGGAACTGCAGCAAATCGTGCACCGGGTCAAGACCCGCGGCGCCTCGCGCGTGCACTCGCGCTGGCTCGGCGACGAGATCATCGCCGTGGCCAGCCCGGTGTTCCTGCGCGGACACTGCGTCGGTGCGCTCAGTGTCATCATGCCCGCGACACGCAACGATGCGGATGCCGTCGAGGCCGCACTGGTTGCCCGCAGCGAATCCATCAACCAGCAAATCCTGAACCAACAGAACGGAATGAGCCAGTGGTGAACCCCATGAACCCGGCCCAGGACCATCTCGACATGGTCGACCTGGAGAAAATCGGCGACGAGCCGCTGCTGCTCAAGCGCCGCGAGCTCACGCTCATCAGCGAGCGGGTCTTCCAGCACCGGGGCGTGCCCAACGGGGCCTGGGCAGCGGCCCGCAACAACTTTCTCGACGTCGCGGTGCTGCTCAAGGCCGAGGCCGTGGCAGGACTGATGGAGATCATCGCCTCCCCCCATCCGGTACACCCCGATGGACTGGGCGTGGACATCTCCCACGACGGCCACAGGATCGATGCACGCCACCAGCATGCGCTGGTCGTCGGTGCCATCCTCGGAAACGCCATCGAATCGCTGCTCGCCCACACGGACAGCGCCACGCTGTCGGTGCTGAACGTCGCCAGTCCCCGCTTCCTCGCCGGGATCGTGCACCGGCTGGCCCGCCGCGGCGTGAGGGTGCAGATCGTCGAGGGAGAGAACTCGGCGACCTTCCTGGCCCAGGGCACGATCCAGCGCACGCGGCCCTCCAGCCACGGCGACCTCGTGGAGGGAATCACCGTCGACCCGTCCCTGTGGTGGCCGATCTACAACGCCTCGACCCTGGCCCTGAGCCACGTCACCGAGATCTCCCGCTTCCACACGGGCAACACCCCCTCCCCCACCCCTCGCCGCCTGGCGATCACTTAAGGAAACGGCATGTATTTGGATAGCTTGATCTGTTCGCGCCTGGACCGGGCCGGCCTGCAGGACCTGGTCGACGGCGGCGTCCGTTGCGCCACGGTGACCTGCGGCTTCTGGGAGGACGCCACCGAATCCATGGATTCACTGGTCTCCTGGCACCGGCTCATCGCCGAAAATTCCGACCTCGCCGGGCTCGGCACCAGCGCCGCAGAGATCGAGGCCATCGCGGCCGACGGCCGCGTGGCCATCATCCTGGGGTTCCAGAACAGCGCCTTCCTGCAGGGGCGCCTTGGCTACGTCGAGATGTTCCACAAGATGGGAGTGCGCGTCGCCCAGCTGACCTACAACATCCAGAACGACATTGGCGGCAGCTGCTACGACCCCGTGGATTCGGGGCTGACGCGGTTCGGCGAGGAAGCGGTGGGGGAAATGAACCGCGTGGGCATGGTCGTGGACCTGTCCCACGTCGGAAACCGCACCTCGCTCGACGCCATCGAAGCCTCCTCCAAGCCCGTCGCGGTGACCCACGCCAACTGCTCGGACCTGGTTGAGCACCCGCGCAACAAGCCCTCCCACGTGCTGAAGGAACTTGCGACACGCGGCGGCATGGTCGGGCTGACGACCTACCACAACATCACGCGCGGCTTCAATGCGACCCCCGACGACTGGGCCGTCATGGTGGCCAAGACCGCCGACCTGATCGGTGCCGGGAACATCGGCATCGGCACCGACGACAACCAGGGCGGGGACGCCGCCTACCTGGCGTGGATGCGCAACGGGCGCTGGAGCTTCCGCACGCAGGAGGGCGCAAGCGTCGGCCCGGGACTCGCCGGCGGCGTCAAGACCGAGTGGTACCGGGGTCCCGGCGACTTCCAGGTCTTCGGCCCGGCCCTGCGCCGCGTGGGATTCAGCGCCGACGAAACCGACAACATCCTCTGGGGAAACTGGAACCGCTTCTACAAGGAGGTCATGTAATGACTGCCGCACTCACGGAGTTGCCGGCCACCCAGGCCACCGCCATCTCGATCCAGTCCGTCACCAAGCGCTACCACCGGGCCGGCAAGACCATCCACGCGCTGGCCGAGACCTCGCTGGACTTCGAGGCCGGGAAGTTCATCTCGCTGATCGGTCCCAGCGGCTGCGGGAAGTCCACGCTGCTCAAGATCATGGCGGGGCTCGAAACCGCCACCTCCGGGCGGGTCGTGATCGACGGGAAGACCCTGACCGGGCCGCAGGACGGCGTCAGCGTCGCGTTCCAGAAGCCCACCCTGCTGCCCTGGCGCAACGTCATGGACAACCTGCTGCTGCCGATCCAGATCTCCGGCAGGAAGATCGATGCCGAACTCAAGGACCGCGCCCAGCAGCTCCTCAAGGTCATGGGCCTGGAGGACTTCTCCGGCCACTACCCCCGCGAGCTCTCCGGCGGCATGGAACAGCGTGCAGCCATCGCCCGGTCCCTGATCTCCCGGCCCAACCTGCTGCTGATGGACGAGCCCTTCGGTGCGCTGGACGAGTTCACCCGCGAGGACCTCAACGACGAGCTGCTCTCCCTCTGGGCCCGCGAACCCAAGACCCTGGTTTTCGTCACGCACAGCATCTCCGAGGCCGTCTTCCTCTCGGACCAGATCGTGGTCATGAAGGCCCGCCCCGGAGCGGTCCACGAGGTGATCGATGTGCCGCTGGCGCGTCCCCGCCACCGGGACATCCGCAACAGCCAGGAGTTCTACGACCTCATCCGCACGGTGCGGCTCAGCCTCGAAGAGGCCAAGTCCGGCCACGACGCGCAGCAGAAACGGAAGGCATCATGAGCATCCTCGAGAAGACACCGAAGCTCGAGCGGCCGGGGGCCATCACCACCACGGCGGCCGACGAGTTGCCGACCCGGCTGGCCCTCATACTGAAATCGACGTCGTTCCGCGCGGGCGTCATCGCCCTGGTGCTGCTGGTCGGCGGGTTCATCCTCTGGAATGTCTCCACCAAGAACGAATGGGTCTCGCCCCTGGTGATCGCACCGCCAGACGAGGTCGGCAAGGCGCTGCAGGACATGTTCGCCACCGGGGCGGTGTGGAAGAACCTGGGGGCCACGGCCTACGTCACGCTCATCGGGTTCGTCGTGGCGACCGCCGCCGCGCTGCTGGTCAGCTTCATCTTCGTCTTTTCGGAGTCGCTGCAGAAGGCCATCTACCCGTTCCTGGTCATCATCCAGACCTTCCCCAAGGTCGCCATCGCCCCGCTGATCATCGCTTCCTTCGGCTACGGCCTGCTGCCCAAGGTCGTGCTCGCCGCGTTGATGGCCTTCTTCCCGGTCCTGGTCAACGCCATGGTCGGCCTGACCAACATCAACGCAGACCAGCTCAACCTGTTCAAGTCGATGCGGGCCAACACCTGGCAGGTGCTGTTCAAGCTCCGGATCCCCAACGCCATCAGCTACATCCTCCCGGCCCTCAACACGGCCCTGGTGCTGTCGCTGATCGGCACCATCGTGGCGGAGTTCGTCTCCGCCCGCCAGGGCCTGGGCTTCGCCATCCAGTCGGCGACACAGACCGGCAGCGTCGCAACCACCTATGCGCTGCTGCTCGTGCTCGGTGTCTTCGGCGCCATGATCTGGGTCGTCATGGCCATCCTCAACCGCGTTTTCAAGAACTACAAGCAGTAGGAAAGGACCAACCATGAACATCAAGAATCTCGCAGCGTCCTCGGCCGCGCTGGCCCTGGCCATCGGACTCACCGGATGCGCAGGCTCCGCCACGGAAGCCGACGGCCTGGACAAGGTCACCTTTGCCGTGGCCGACCAGTCGCTGAGCGCCACCTCGGCCAGCTACGCCACGGTCCCCGGATCCATGGGCTACTTCAAGGAGGCGGGCCTCGAGGTGGAGATGCAGCCGGTCGAATCCGCCCTGGCGGCGATCCAGTCGGTGGCCTCGGGCAACTCCTTCTGCACCTACGCCTCGACCTACAACGCGCTCTCCGCCATCAAGGACGACCCGAACCTCGTGATCGTCGGAACCACCACCGGCAACATCTTCCGCGTCATCTCCCCCGAATCGCTGGGCATCAAGACCTCCAAAGACCTGACTGGCAAGAGCATCGGCGTCTCCTCGCTGACCTCGATCGCCACCGACATCGCCAGCATCGGCATGCGGTACGACGGGGTGGAGCCGGATCCCAACCAGTTCCTCGCCGTGGGCTACGGGGCCCAGACCGCACAGGCCTTCAAGAACAACGACATCCAGGCATACTCCGGATTCGACGGACCCAACATGGTCATCGAGTCACTGCTCGGTGAACCCGTGGTCAACGTTGCTTCGGCGGCCGACTCGATGACCGGGACCTCCTCGCTGGTGTGCCGGGCCAAGGACGTAGCCGAAAAGCCGGACATGGTGTCGGGACTGTGGACGGCGTTCTTCAAGGCCCTGGTCTTCTCCCAGGAAAACCCGGAAGCCGCCGTGAAGATGCACTGGGAGAAGTTCCCGGCCAGCAAGCCGACCCAGGGCGACGAGGCAGAGAACCTGAAGATGGCCACCGGCCAGTTGGCATTGCGGATGAAGACCACGGCACAGGTCGGTTCCGCCGGCCACTATGGCGAGCAGACCGACAAGGACATGCAGCGCCTGATCGACGACGGCCTCGAGGGCGGAATCCTCGAGGGCTCGGGCTCCGACTACGCACTGGAAAAGATGTTCAACTACGACCTGGTCGACGAGTACAACGACTTCGACGCCAAGGCGGTCATCAAGCAGGCCCGCGAATGGCAGGGCAAGTGAGTCCCGCGGCCCCAAACCCGCCCATGTTCTCACGCGTCGGCGAGATCGTGTGGACCGGCGGCCACCTGCCCCGGCTCCCCGACGGCACCGTCCCGGCAACCTTCGCGGAGCAGGTGACACTGGTGTTGGCGAAGGTCGCCCGGACGCTCGAGTCTGCAGGTTCCGGGGTGGACCGGCTGGTCAAGGTCAACGCCTACCTGTCCGACATCGACAACCTTCCGGAGTTCAACGACATCTACTACGGGTTCCTGGCCGGTCACCCGCTGCCGCCGCGCACATCGGTGGAAGTGACCCGCTTCAGGGATGCGTCCATGCTCGAAATCGAGGTCGTCGCGCACTCCAATTAGCGGCTGTCGGGGTTGGGATCCGGGTTCGCTGAATCCGGATCCCAACCCCGATTTTTCCGTCTCTCGCCGGCCGAGGTCCACCTGACAATGCGGGATCATCAGAGCAAGGCCGGTTGCCTTGCAGGGACCGCGACCTCGCGGGACATGACTGCCGCTGGCCTTGGCCCCTGTACCGGCGTGGCGGACAGCTGCCCGGCACCGACCTTGATGACGCTGAACCAACTGGTGTCCAGGTCGTGGACCTGGCCGTCGGGCGCCAAGAGGTTGTGGTTGTAGGAGACTGCCGGGCCGATCCAGACCGGAATGGATCCGAGGCTTCCGAAAGTGGGCAGGTGGTAGTGGCCGCAGAGGATGCCCTTGACATCGCTGCCGGCCAGCACGGCGGCCAGTTCCTCGGGGCGGGTCAGTCCCCGGCCCGCCAGGGCCGGCAGGACGGAGTCGATCGGCGGATGGTGCAGCGCGAGCACCGTCCCGCGTGGCGCGGGTATCGCCAGCACGGCACGCAGCCAGTGAAGCTGCGGCCGGCTGAGCCGCCCTGCCGACTCGCGGAACCCGTGGGTGTCCAGCCCAATGATCCGCAAGCCCCCGTTCATGTGCACCGTGTCGGCGGGATTGGGGCCGCTGGCGATGCGCTTGCGGTTGAACGTCGCACCCACCGAGCCGGCCGGGTCGTGGTTGCCCGGCACCACGATGACCGGGCACCGCAGTTCCCTCGCCGCGTGCTCAAACAGCTTGGCCGCACCGGCATGGACCTGCGCACCGCGGTCGGCAATGTCTCCAGTCACCACGACGGCGTCGGGGGAAAAGCGGGCGGCGGCCTCCAGCGCCTCGGCGGTGCGCGCCCAGGTGTCGATCCGCCCGTGCAACAGGGCTCCGCCTGCCAACAGGTGGGTGTCCGTCACGTGCACCAGGGTGAGGTCGTTTGCGCTCATACGTCGGGGCCGGCTTCCTCCGCGGCGCCGGGACCTGCCAGTTCCTCGCGCAGGATGGTCAGGTCGGCGGGGTCCAGCCCGTGGGCCAACAGGTAGCAGGCGGCGGAGCCGAAGCGCGCTTCGACCATGTCCAAGGCTTCATCCAAGGCGGCGGCCGGGCTGTCCAGATGCAGGTGCAGCGCCGCCTGCAACTCCGCGCTGTCCCCCAGCGCACAGGTCAGCTCCTGGTTCACGCGCTCGCGGTATCCGGCAGGTAGGTCCCGGGCGCTGCGCGCATAGTCGCCAAGCAGGATCTGGCGCGGCACGCCCGCGACCTCCAGCACCAGGGCCACCACCAGGCCGGTGCGGTCCTTGCCCGCGGCACAATGCACCAGCACGCCTCCCGGCAGGCCGGCGGCGACGGCGCCCACCGCCTTGGCGATTTCCGTGCCCCGGGTGGTGAGCAATCGGCAGTAGACGTCCTCGATGGCCGTGGCCACGGGCAGCGGCCCGAGGTACAGCGGGACCGAGACGTGCTCGGCGCCTTCGGGGACGTAGCCGCGGCGTTCGGCAATTTCGAACGGCTCGCGCAGGTCCACGACCGTACCAACCTCGAGGGAGTTCAGTTGCCGGATGCCCTCTGGTTCAAGTCCGCTGGGGGCAGCGGACCGGAACAGCCGACCCGCGCCGGCGGAGGGGACCCGGCGCAGGTTCGGCACCGCGGTGGTGGCTTCCATGGTGCGGGGCATACCGGACTTTCCTCAATGACTTGCCTCGTTTCCCTCCAGTGGGAAACCTGCTGGACATTGATTCAAGCTTGGCCACATGACCGATTGGTTAACATCCGACCACCCTCCGGTGGCCCAACGGTCAAGTCTTTGTCGCCGACTTCGTCAGCGTCAGCGTTCAGTGCCGAAATTCCCGGCTGCGGCCGCATGACGGCCGTAGTCCAAATGAGACAGCCCTGTCCATGCCTGCGGATACCGGCTGTACGATCTCCACGACATGGGCGGGACAAACAGGCCGACCTGGCACCATCCCGACTGCTCCGCAGGCAGCCATGCGTCGGTGACGTCCGAATTCTCAAAGCATCGGTACGTGTAGGAATCCGTGGCTACGATTTACAGATAGTGGGCCCGTGAACTCCCCGCCGGCCCTGCAGCTCGCGTCCCTTCCCTGCCAGATGCCACCCGTGGCCTGAAGCGCGCGCACGTCGTCGTCGGACTTCATTCAGTCCAGTTGGAACCGCCTGAACCGTCTAAGCTTTAGCGAGCTTCCGCTGATTCGTTCTCGCTGGTTTCTACGGACGTTGAGACGGTTCCGCCCCTCTTCGTTGCGCGGGACCGAACCATCAGCGTTGCCAAGCCGGCGAGCACGAGCGGAACGGCGAGCACCATGAAGTATCCGGACACCCCGAGGCCGGTCAGAATGAAACCACCGAGTGCCGAACCGACAATCGAACCCAGCCGGCCAATGCCGATTCCCCAGCCGGTCGCGGTGGCCCGAAGCTGGGTGGGGTAGGCATTGGCGATCAGGTAGTTCAGCGCGAGTTGCTGCCCTCCGATACCAAAACCGGCCAGTGCAATCAGGATGAAAACGACAGTGAAGTTGGATCCTGCAAGACCCAGGCCCAACGCGACAACGATGCCGGTGGCAAACATGCCCAACAGCAGTTTCCTGGCATCCACCTTCGGCAACAGGATGGACAGCGGGATCGCGAACAGGATGAATGCCCCGTTGACTGTCACGGTTCCCATGGCAGCCTGCGAAGCTTCGAGCCCGAGCATCTTGAGGGCGGTTGGCATCCAGAGAAGCAGCAAGAACCAGGCGATCCAGTTCAGCAGGTATGTAGCGAAGACCGCGATGGTGACCGTGCGGTACTGGGCCGAGAAGAGTGCGGCAATGGAGCCGCGCGCTTCCTTCTTGTCATCGGTAACGAGCACGGCGTCGGCTTCGAGGGTGTGGCCCGAAATGCTGGACATGATCTTTCGAGCGTGAGTGTCCGCATCTGCCGTGCCCTTGTTTGCAAGGAACACCGGGGATTCGACCAGCCCCTTCAGGCTCATCAGCAGAAGAGCCAGCGGAATGATGCCGCCGATGAAGAAGATCCCTCGCCAGCCGACCACCGGCAGCCATGCGGCAGCAACCAAGCCACCGATCAGTGCACCGCCTGGCAGACCCAGAAGTACCAAGGTCATGAACGTGCCCCGGCGGTTCTTTGGACTGAACTCTGCAGTCAGGGCCAACAAGGCAGGCGTGGCCCCGCCCATGCCTAGGCCGATCAAGAAGCGAAGCAGCACGATTTGCTCGAGCGACTGAGCGAAGGCACCGGCCAAGGAGAACACACCGAAAATCGCAAGCGCCAGCAGAATCGTCTTCTTGCGGCCAATCCTGTCACCGAAGGTTCCCAGCGTGATGGCGCCCAAGGCCATGCCTATGGTGCTGGCAGTGATCACCCAGGTCATATCTGTCGCCTGTAGCTGGAAATCTTCTGCGATGGATGGGCCGATGAAGGCAATCGACTGGGTATCGAACCCGTCCAGGAGCGCGATCACAAAGCAGAAGACTATAACAGTCCATCGCTTGCGGCCCATCGGGGTGGTGTCAATAACGTTTTGGACGTTATAGGAACGATTTTTCACGAGGCATACTTTCTTACCGAACGAGGTCTTGCCGACACGCCAGTTAGGCACGGCAAAGTGACGTAATTCATGGGAGATTTTCGTCAAGCTTGCCGCAGGTTCACAATTAAGAGAAATATATAGATTGGTCAGATTAAGACCTTCTAGATATATGATCCGAATTCAGTCTGGAACTCGGGGGAATAGCACTCATCGGTGCAAGCCAGAACGCTCCCACCATTTTGGGGAACTCGTCAATTGTGGCGTTTCGGTCGATGAGCGCATCGGCATCCTGCGTTGTCACCGGGTCGTGATCCAAGCGCCAATCCACGGTTGAGCCACCCTCCTGATTGGAGGTTCCTCGTCTAGTTCTGATATCAGCAGATCCGTATCGTCAGCTGCCGGCTTGGGATCGACATGCCGAGCGCGCGAATCACGGGATTGCTGGATCAGCATGGATTGGATCCCCATGGGAAGGCCTGGTTCGGAGTCCTTACTCATCAGATCGTGCGCAACTATTCTGCGTAACTGTCCCAAGTCATAAAAAGGATGTGAGCGTCGGTGCGAAAGTCCTGGAGGCAAAGACGGCGGGCTGAACCATCCAGCCATCAGTGCTGCTGCTCCCGCAGACGAGCGGAAACGTCGTCGTGGCTAGGCGCGTTGCTGGTCCACCGGCGGGTGCTCGGCCACGCAGAACAGGTTTCCTTCCGGATCGGCGAGGGTGGTCCACTGGACGTAGGGCACCTCGTCGAGAACGTCCCACTTGTGCGTGGCGCCGAGCCCGATCAGGCGCTGGACCTCGGATTCCCGCGAACCCCATGGGACGGTGAGGTCCCAGTGGGCCACCTGATTCTCGGCCCGCGGCGTGGTTCCCGGCTGGAAGAACATCCCGAATCCTCCCGCCCCGTTGGGCGGCAGGTAGACGCTGTCCCCGCCGGCCGAGCGTTCGGCTCCGGTGACCGCCGCCCAGAACGCGGCCAGGGCGGTGGGATCCTCGGCCTCCAGGTTGATGGCGCCGAGGGTGATTGCATGGTTTGTCATGGGTGCAAGACTACGCCGCGGCACTCAGCGTTTGGATCACCCGTGGACGAGCGTGCGCATCGGCAACCAGGACCACGTCCGCCCGATATCCCGCTTCCAAGACGCCCCGGTCGTGCAGTCCCGCGGCCACCGCGGGATTCACGGTGACCATGGCGATGGCCGCCGGAAGCGTTGCGTGGCCCAGCCGGGCAAGTTCGAAGGCGGCGGAAAGCAGGCTCGAGGGCAGGTAGTCCGAGGCCAGGATATCCAGCACTCCGGCCCGTGCCAGCTCCAGGGCCGAGACGTTCCCCGAGTGGGACCTCCCGAGCAGCACGTTCGGCGCCCCGGCGACCGTGGAAATTCCCCTCATCGATGCGTGCCGAGCCGCCTCCAGGGTCGTGGGAAACTCTGCAATGGATGCGTTGCGTTCGATGAGCTCGTCGACTTCCTTGGGAGTCACGGGATCGTGGCCCATGAGCCTGATGGACTTGGCCGCGGCCAATTCTCCAAGCCAGGCCAGGGTCTCGACCCTGAAAGGCAGTTCCTCGTCGCGTTCGGAAATCAGCCGATCCACGTGGTCGGCCGCCGACCTGGCATCCATGTGCTGGGCCTCGCGCAGCCAGCGTTCCATCACCGTTCGGTCGCGATACTGACCTTGCCCCGGGGTGTGGTCCTCGTAGGAGACCAGCGGGATGTGGCCCGTGCCGAGTCGTTCGCGGAACATCTCAACGCCGCCGCGGCAACGCACATCGAGGCGGTGCAACACCCGGTGATCCATCCGCGGATCCCGGTAGTTGTTCACCGCGTCGTGCACGTCCGGTGCCCGGGGCGAACCAATGGGAATCCCGACGGCGGACTTGAGCTGGAAGGACACGGCGTGGAAGGCGGTGGTGACGCCAGCTGCCAGCAGGTTGCCCTCGGCCGCCTGCATTGCCAAGTCGATGGGAAGAAAAGCACCCGGGCGGGGACGGTATTCCCTGGCCAGGGCGTCGCTGTGCAGGTCGACGAGGCCCGGCAGGCAGAGCATGCCGCGGCCATCGATGTCGGCGCGGAAGCCGGCCGGGTGCGAACGCACCTCCTCGATTCTCCCGTCGACCACACTGATGAGCCGGTCCTCAAGGATCCGGTCCCCGGCGAGCGCCCGGACGTGCCCCAGGGTGTAGGTGGCTACCACTTGCCCACCTCGGTGACCACGTCAAAGACGTCCGGGCGCAGGTAGCTTTCCACGTATTCAAGTTTCTGTCCGGAATCGGCGCAGGACACGAGTCCGCGCAGCAGGATCTGCGGCGGGCGTCCGCGCAGGCCCAGCGCCTCGGCGACCTCGGGCGGCGGCGAGGCGAGGCGGCTTTGGCTCCATTGGCGCACCGGCGTGTAGCCGTAGACCCGGCGCAGCACGGCATCCAGCGAATCGTCGGAGGCCATCGACGCGGCAAGGCGCGGCACCCCGGCCGCGGGCAACACCGAAGTTGCCGTGCTTACGGGTGCCCCGTCGATGAAGCGCACGCGCTCCAGCACCGTCACCTGGGCGCTGGCCGCCAGACCGAGGATTTCCCGTTCGGTCGCATTGGCCGGGCGCGTCACGGGCTTGCTGTTCTCGGTGCGCGGTTCCGCGCCTGCTGCCCGCACGGTTCGCGTGAAGGACGGGGCAATGTCCGGGCCGATCCGGTATTCATAGCGTCGCGTGCGGAAGGTTCCGCTGCCCTTGACCCGCCGGATCAGCCAACGACGCTCCAGCTCCTCCAGCGCGGCCCTGATGGTCTGGCGGTTGACACCAAACTGAGCTCCCAGAACATGCTCGGACGGCAGCGGGCGCTGCGGTGGAACATCCGCATACTGCTCCAAGATCTGTTGGGACAACTTGAGATAGGTGGCTTCTGCTTGCATATCCAGATCCTAGCCCAAAATCCGAGAAATTCCTTATGAAACAAGGGAACCAACGTTAGGTGAACATTCAACAAACGACCCCAATCTGTCTAGACAAATTCCTTTTCCGGCGGTCATGCTGAATACGAACGCGCCACCGAAGCCCGACTTCGAGGCCCTGCCCAAACCCCACACCGCAGAACAGGTTTCCCCCCATGAAACGCAAAGCACTCGCCATGACCGCCGCACTGGCAGCAGCCACCCTGCTCACCGCATGTGCCCCGGCCGAACCCGAAATCAACGCCGCCGGATTCCCCGCCGAAATCGTCATTGGCGCCATCCCAAACGAAAACTCCGCCGACCTCACCGGCACCTACGAGCCGTTGATCCAGATGCTCGAGAAGGAAACCGGCTCCACGGTGAAGCTGCAGCAGGCCAGCGACTACGCGGGCATCGTCGAGGGCATGATCGCCGACCGCGTGGACATCGCCTTCCTCGGCCCGTTCTCCTACGTCATCGCGACCACCAACCAGGCCGACATCAAGCCGCTGGGCGCGCTGGCCGGGGAAAAGGGCGAACCCTCGGGCTACCACGCACTGGGCATCACCCAGGCCGGGAACACCGGGGTCAACGACATCAAGGACTTCGCCGGCAAGGACACCTGCTTCGTCGATCCGGGCTCCACCTCCGGGTTCCTCTACCCCTCGGCCGGGCTCATCCAGGCGGGGGTTGCCGCAAGCGGCAAGGAAGCTGACATCAGCGCCGCGCTGAAGCCCATCTACGCCGGCGGCCACGACGCCTCGGCACTCTCGGTGAAGAACGGCGACTGCGAGGTCGGCTTCGCCATGCAGTCAATGGTCGAGGAAACGCTGCCGGGCAAGGGCGAACTGGCCGAAGGGGACCTCAAATCGGTCTGGACCTCGGAAAAGATCCCGGGCTCGGTCTTCGCCGTCCGCAACTCCCTCGGCGATGAAACCACCAACAAGCTCACCTCGCTGTTCACCGAAAAGGCCAACGCCGACTACTTCGAATCCCAGGGCTACTGCGAGGCCGAGGACTGCCTGATCACCGGCGAACACGCCTGGGGCGTCGTGCCGGCCACCGACACCGACTACGACGGCATCCGCACCGTCTGCGCCGCCACCAAGTCCGAAAAGTGCGAATCATGAGCCTGATGCAAGGGACCCACGTCGAACCGGGGCATGACATGGCACCCGAACCCGAAATCGCCATCGACGCGACCGGGCTGCGCAAGAGCTTCGGCGAAACCCACGCCCTGAAGGGCGTCGACCTGCAGGTGGCCAAGGGAGAAATGACGGTCCTGCTGGGTCTCTCCGGATCCGGCAAGTCCACCCTGCTGCGCTGCCTCAACGGACTGCACCCGCTGACCGGCGGCGAGGCCACGGTGCTGGGCGAACCCGTGCACAAGACCAGGGCCCGGCGGCTGCGCGCACTGCGCTCGCGCGTGGGCTTCATCTTCCAGCACTTCAACCTGGTCGGGCGGCTGTCCTGCCTGGAAAACGTGCTGATCGGGTCGGCGGGGCGGATCCGCGGACCGCGCTACGGCCTGCTCAGCTACACCAAGGCCCAGCGCCGCGAGGCCCTGGGTCTCCTCGAACGCGTGGGGTTGGGCGAACTGGCCTTCCAACGCGCAGATGCGCTCTCCGGCGGCCAGCAACAGCGCGTTGCCATCGCCCGGGCCCTGATGCAGAAGCCCGAGCTCATCCTGGCCGATGAGCCGGTCGCCTCCCTGGACCCGCAGAACGCCGCAAACGTCATGGACCTGCTCTTCCAGGTCTGCCTGGAAAACCGCATCACCGTGGTGTGCACCCTGCACCAGGTGGACCTGGCCCTGAACTGGGCCCACCGGATCGTGGGCCTGCGCAACGGCGAAAAGGTCCTGGACGAGGCCACCTCCACCCTGACCAAGGAACGCGTGCTGGATGTCTACCGGCAGCTGGATCCGGGCGCGGGTGCCACCACCCCATGATGCCCACCGAGACCCGCCCCGCCGCACCCTCGAAGCCGAACGACGCCCCGGCACCCGGCCGGCCGGCGACATTGCTGCCCCCGGTCACCCGCGAAAAGACGACCCTCTGGCTCCTGCTCGCGGCCTTGGTCCCGCTGACCCTGGCCGGTGCCGGCCACATCGAGTTCGACCTGCGCGCCCTGGGCGGCGGCTTCAGCGACGTGGCAAACCTGCTCGCGCGCATGCTCCCGCCCGATCTCAGCGATCCCCCGCGGATCGGCGAGCTGCTGCTCGAAACCCTCATGATGGCGCTGCTGGGCACCGTGCTCGCCACGCTCATCTCCGTCCCGCTGGCCTTCCTGGCCGCGGCGAACACCACCCCGCACCCACTGGTCCACCGTGCCGCGCGCATGGTGATCACCATGTGCCGTGCCATCCCGGACCTGGTCTTCGCGGTCCTGTTCGTCCGCGCCCTGGGCATCGGCGTGCTGCCGGGCATCCTGGCCCTGGGCCTGCACTCGGTGGGCATGATGGCCAAGCTCTTCGCCGACGCGATCGAGTCCTCCGAGGCCGGACCCCGCGAGGCGGTGCGCGCCACCGGCGCCGGACGCCTGGGCGAGCTGGTCATGGGCGTGCTGCCCCAGGTGGTCCCCGCCTGGTTGGGCACCTTCATTTACCGCATCGACATCAACCTGCGCACCTCCGTGGTGCTGGGCTTCGTCGGCGCCGGCGGCATCGGCTTCGCCCTGCAGGATTCCCTGCGCGGGCTGATGTACGAAAGCGCCATGGGGATCGTGTTGGTCATCCTGCTGGTCATCGCCGCCATGGAGCTGGCGTCCATCGCGCTGCGCCGCACCCTGCTGAACCCCGTGGGTTCCGGGCCCGCACCCCGGGTCATTGATCCGGGCTCGGCCGTCAGGCCTCCGTGGACCAGTGACCGGCTGACCCGCAGCCTCGCGGGCCTCGCCTTGTTCGCCGCAATAATTTATTCCTTCATCCACCTGCGCATCAACCCGCTGACGCCGCTTTTGGGCTTCGGCGAACTCGCCGCGGTATTCGGCCGGTTGCTGCCGCCCTCGATCGAGGGCGTGGAGGAGTTGCTGCTGACCGCGGTGGTGGAAACCCTTGCGATCGGGTTGGTGGCCACCGTCATCGGGGCCGTGCTTGCGGTGCCGGTGGGCATCCTTGCCGCCTCCAACATCTCGCCCTCGCGTCCCGTCTATGCCGCGGCGCGCGCCGTGGTGCTGGTGGTGCGGGCCATCCCGGAGCTGATCCTGGCCGTCATCTTCGTCGCGGCGATCGGCCTGGGACCCATGGCGGGCGCCATGGCCCTGGCCGTGGGAACCATTGGCTTCTTGGGCAAGCTGGTCGCCGACTCCATCGAGGAAATCCCGGTGGGTCCCCTCGAGGCGGTGCGCGCGGTCGGCGGCGGATGGTGGGACACGCTGCTGAATGCGGTGATCCCCCAGGCCCTGCCGCAACTGGTGGGGCACGCGATGTACATGCTGGACGTGAACATCCGCACCTCCACGGTGCTGGGCATCGTGGGCGCCGGCGGCATCGGGTTCCTGCTGATGGAATCGGTGCGCACCCTGAACTTCAACGTGGCCGGAACCATCATCCTGATCATCTTCGCCATTGTCTTCATCATCGAAAGGCTGTCCGCATGGATACGCAAACACGTCGCCTGACCCTGGGCGCGCAACTCTGGACCGGCGGGCGGGACTTCCAGGCCCGCACCCTCGAGCTGCCGGAACTTGCCGCCGGCGAGGCGTTGGCCAGGATCGACCTGGCGACCGTCTGCGGATCCGACATCCACACGGTCTCCGGGCGCCGCCCCGGGCCCTTCCCCTCGATCCTGGGACACGAGGCGGTCGGCACGATTCTTGCCACCGGTCCGGGCGGGGTCCGGGATTTCCAGGGCAAGGAGCTGCACGCGGGCGACCGGGTCATCTGGAGCGTGACGGTTTCCTGCGGACAATGCGACAGGTGCACCGCCGGGCGCACCGCCAAGTGCAGGTCCCTGCTCAAGACCGGCCACGAACCGCTCGACGGACCGTGGGGGATTTCCGGCGGATACGCCTCGCACATCCTGCTGCCGCGCGGCATCACCCTGGTCTCGGTGCCCGATTCGGTCACCGATGCGGCGGCCGCACCCGCGGCCTGCGCCACCGCCACCGTGATGGCGGTGCTCGAGGCCGCAGGCGAATTGCGCGACAAGCGTGTCCTGGTCAGCGGCGCGGGGATGCTGGGCATCGTCGCCTGCGCCGTGGCCCGGCACCGCGGGGCAGCAGCGGTTCAGGTGCGGGATCTGGACCCCGAGCGCCTGAGCCTGGCCCGCGCATTCGGCGCCACCGCCACCCGGCGCGCCGACGAGGAAAGCGCAGCCGGTGTCCATGACGTGGCCGTGGAACTTTCCGGGGCCCAACCCGCGGTCCTGGCCTCCCTCGATGAGCTGGATACCGGGGGCCGGCTGGTGCTGGCAGGCTCGGTCTCCCCCGGGCCCGCCGTCGCCCTTGACCCCGAACGCCTGGTGCGTTCGCTGCTGTCCATCACCGGCGTGCACAACTACGAACCGCGGCACCTGCAGCAGGCCATGGATTTCCTCACCGAAACCCGGGACGTCCACGACTGGGACTCGCTGGTGGCGCCGCCGGCCCCGGCCACGGCACTCGGCTCGCTCATGAGCCCTCCGGCCGGCGGCATCCTGCGCAACTCGGTGACTTTCTTCTAGCTCCGGCCCCTGCAGGTTCCGCCCGCCGCTTTCGTGGCGGGCCATAAATCCACGAACACCAAGGAAAAGAATCATGATCGAACTAGTGGTGCTGGACATGGCCGGCACAACCATCAACGAGCACGGCGATGTCTACAAGGCCCTGGCCCACGCGGTCACCTCGGCCGGGGCAACCCTCACCCCGGAGGACCTCCAGGCGTGGATGGGGGCGGACAAGACCGAGGCCATCGCCGCCCTGCTGGAACTCGGTGGCGTCGCGGCCGACCCCGCACTGGTGGAGCAGCAATTCGCCGCGTTCCGCCGGCACCTGTCGGAGGTGTACGCCGAAAACCCGCCCGTGGCGCTGCCCGGCGTCGAGGCCGCTCTGGCCGAGCTGAAGGCCCGCGGCATCAAGATCGGGTTGACCACCGGGTTCTCCCGCGACGTGGCCGCACCAATCCTGACGGCCTTGGGCTGGGGCATCGGCGAAGGCCAGCTGCTGGATGCCGTGGTCACCAGCGACGAGGTGGCGGCCGGGCGGCCCGCGCCCTTCATGATCCACCGGATCATGGAGGCAACGGGTGTGCATGATGTCCGTGCCGTCGTGGCCGGCGGGGATACCGTGGTCGACCTGCTCACCGGACGAAATGCGGGTGTGCGCACCCTGGGCGTGCTCACCGGGGCGCTGGACCGCGAACAGCTCGAGGCCCACCCCCACGACTGGGTGCTGGACGGAGTGAAGGACTTGCCCGGCGTCATCTAGGCGGCTTGGGTGGGCTCGCCCCTGCCGGGCCCCGGTCCGCATCTGTCCGGGTTGGCCTCCGGGTTCTAGAATCGGGATGGACGCAACCGGGACGTGCCTGCGGAGGCTGCCCGCGTATGGGGTTCCGGGAAAGGACACAGACCATGGCCGATGCCCGGGGACCCGCCGACCCGCTGCGGCCCGGGCGCGGCTCCGGTGCACGGGCGAGGCGCGAAAACGGGTCCGTCCGGGATGTGGCCATCGGCTACCTGGACGGCCAGGTCACCGAGTTGCTTACCCAGGATCCCGAGGTTCGTTCCGGAAGCCCGGAGGCCGTCCACGACATGAGGTCGGCAACCCGGCGGCTGCGCTCCGCCCTGGAAATCTACGCCGGTATTTTTGACCCACATGCCACGGCAGATCTTGGGCACGAGTTGAAATGGCTGGCCAAGGTTCTTGGCCGTCCCCGGGACGCCGAGGTCGTGCGCGAACGACTCCGTGCTCGAATCGCTGAACTGCCCAAGGAATCGGGAACCGAACGCGTTGCCGGGCCCATCGAGCAAAGAATCGGCGCGGCGTACGATGTCGCTTACGCCAGGGCCCGCAAGGCCCTGAAATCCAAGCGCTACCACCGGCTGCTGGAGGACCTCGGGGACTTCCGCGACCATCCCCCGGCCACGGACAGGGCCCGCCGAACGGCCATTTCCGCGGCAGCCGGACTGGTCAACCACCAGGCCAGGATCGTTGACCGCGCTCACCGGGCCATGGTGCGATCCTCACCCGGGCACGCTCGCGACGTCGCGCTGCACCGGCTCCGCAAGGCCACCAAGCGACTGCTGCACGGGGCCGAATCCGTCGCCGGGATCTACCCGAAACACGCCCTCACCCTCGCCCGAACGGCCCGCCGGCTACAAAGGATCCTGGGCAACCACCAGGACAGCGTGATGACCCGGGCGTTCCTGGATTCCCTCGCAGCGGACCCGGACCTGCCCGCAGATACCCAGCTCGCCTGCCGCCGGATTAGTGACATCGAGGAAGACATCGCGCGGACCGCGGCGAAGACGTACGCCAGGACGCGAAGGAAGTCGCCGGCGCTCCGGCTGCGCCGCTGACAAACAGGCCTGCCAGGCACCGTCCGCCCTGCCCTGGAATAAAGTGCGCAAAAAACGCGCCACGCACCAAGCGCTGTGGAAGTATCGGGACCAGCAATTTCACGCAGGAGCAGGTATCGGGAAAGGAAGCGGCCGGGCATGCGCACCAGCCGCTTGGAGGCATTCAGTGATGGCGTATTGGCCATCATCATCACGATCATGGTCCTGGAACTCAAGGTCCCGGACGGCCACGACCTGGCCTCGCTCCTCCCGGTCATCGGTTCCAGCCTGCTGACCTACCTGCTGAGCTTCGTCTACATCGGCATCTACTGGAACAACCACCACCACATGTTCCAGGTCACCGAGAAGATCACCGGCGGAGTCCTCTGGGCCAACCTCCACCTGTTGTTCTGGCTTTCCCTCCTGCCGTTCAGCACCGCCTGGATGGATGAAAGCTCACTGGCCAGGACGCCCGTCGTCGCCTACGGCATCAACCTATTGGCGGCGGCCGCCGCCTACCTCATCCTGCAGCGCGTGATCATTCGCGGGCAGGGTGCCGACTCGGCGCTCAAGCGCGCCATGGGACGGGACTTCAAGGGCAAGGCATCCCTGGTGCTCTACACCGCCGGCGTGCTCACCGCGTTGCTGGGCGGAGAGCACGACAGGATCTTTGCCTACGTCGGCGTGGGGCTCTTCGTGGTCGTCGCCATCCTGTGGCTGGTCCCGGATCGCCGGATCGAGCGCAACCTCGGCGCGGGGCATCAACCCGCCTGAGCCGGCGTTCAGGACTCCTCGTCGGAAATGGCTTCCACGTCCTGTTGGCCCTCCGCGATCGGCGCGCTCTCCGGAGCCGTGGCATAGGCGACCGAGAGCCGCCGGTACGACCGCGTGGTCAAGGCTGCGAGCCCCAGGAAGATCGAGGCGATGCCGGACACCAGGAACACCAGCGCGATCCCTCGGGCGTTCCCCTCCCCCAGCAGCCAGCCCCAGCTTTGCTTGCCCTGCTCGGATGCCATGTAGGGAATGATCCAAAACTCGGCCAGCGGCGCAATCATGAACGCGGTGATCGGGGCGGCGGCCGACTCGAAAGTCATGGCGAAGCCGAACACCCTGCCCTGGATCTTGTACGGGACCACCTTCTGGATCACGGTCTGCTCCGCTGCCTCGACTGCGGGGATGAGCATCATGTAGATCCAGATGCCCAGGGCGTAGAGCCACCACCATTCGCGGATCGTGAAGGTCGCTCCCAACACGCCGCTGAAGGCGACCATGATCAGCATTGTGCGGATCGGGTTCTTGCCCAGCCCGAACTTGGCCACCAATCCGCCGCCGATCAGGAACCCGGTGGCCGTCACCCCGAGCACGACGCCCCAGATCTCCACCGGGAAGATCGTCAGGCCATAGGGGTCCATCAGCGCCATGAACACGCCTCCGGTCAGGTTGTTGAACGTGGTGAACAGGATCAGCGCGAACAGGCCCTGGGTCGCGTGGACCGCGGCGATCCCGGCGCGCAGCTCGGCGAAATTCTCACGTCCCTCGGCGCGCACGATCTTGGGCTCCGGAATCCTCAGGAACAGCAGGTGCACCAGCACCGCCCCGCAGGCCACGAGCGCAATGATGATCGTGCCGCCCATGCCGAGGAACCCGATGGCCAGGCCGCTGAAGACGGAGGTGATCATGAACGCGAGTCCCTGCACCGTGCCCACCAGGCCGTTGGCGTTGGCCCGGCGGTCCGCGGGCACCAGCAGGGTCACGGTGGTGGACAGTGCGATGTTGCGCAGCTGCTCGACCACCGCGCCGATGAGCACCACGAGGGCAAAGAGCCAGAACCAGATCCCCGTCAGGCTCATCAGCTCGGCCTCGGGAACCAGCATGAACATCGCCCCGGCCACCGCGAAGCAGGCCACGGTGAACAGCGTGGAGCCCACCATCACCGCGTGCTTGCGGTAGCGGTCGACCAGGACGCCGAAGAACAGGCCGAAGAACGCGACCAACAGCATGTAGGTGCCACCAATGAGGCCGGTGGCCAGCACCGAACGGGTCTCCAGGTACACCCAGAAGGTCAGGGCAAACCAGAGAAAACTGGTGATCACGTTCGCGAGGGCCGTATTGACCAGCACATGCATGAACGTGCGGTGCCCCGCTTTTGGTGGCGTCGCGTTGGTGGCGGTTTGCCTGTCGGTCGTTCCTACGTCCGCGGAGGACGGATCTTCCTGCGACATGTTCCAAGCCTAGAACCGGGGACCGATGCTTCGGTAGGGGTTAGACCGGCAAGAATGGCTCGTTCCCCGCTGCCCCCAGGCCTTCCGCGCAGACTGCCCAAGCCGCGGGCCTTCGGGGTGACCTTGCTGAAGCTTACGGGCGCGAGAAGCTGTAAGCAATATTAAGCAGCCCTTGCCTTCCCCGAGCATGCGCGCCCGACAATGTCCGACATTATCGGCCTGATTTCGGCCTCGGCAGCCAGGTCCTCTTGCCCCCGGTCACTTAACGTTGCTTAACGCTGAGCTGTGGTCTGTAATGGTGATCACACGCCAAGGATTTACCGGCTCTGGACCCAACACCGAAAAGGAGGCACACATGACGAGCACCGCCAGCACCGCGACGGACCGACCCACCCGGGTGTCCGCCGCCGCGGTGGCCCGCGCATCTGGTGTCTCCACGGCTACGGTCAGCTACATCATGAACGGGCGTCCCGGAGCCTCGATGGAAACCCGGCGGCACGTCGTGAAGATCGCCAACGAGATGGGCTTCCGGCCCTCCGGCAACTCGGCGGGCCGCGATCCGCTGCTGACTCGGGTCGTGGGGTTGATCCTTCCCAACATCGTCAACCAGATGTACACGGGGTGGGCGCAGCACATCATCAACGCCACCGCCGCCGAGGGGTTCGAGGTCTTCGTCGCCACCACCCAGGACGACCCCGAGTCGCTCGCCCAGGTGGCCGGAACCTTGGCGGCCCGCAACGTGGACGGTGTCATCATTGCCGCCGCGTTGCGCGAGGACTCCCGGGCGCTGCGGACCCTGCGCCAAAAGCGCATCCCGTACGTGTGCCTCTCGCGGCGTTCGGACCACCTGCCCGGCGACTTCGTGGGCATCGACGACGACGCCGCGGCCGCCGACCTGATGGGACATATCCTGGGCCATGGCTACACGGAAATCTCCACGGTCATCGGCCCCCGTTTCTCCACCGCGTCGCTGGCCCGCGAACAAGCCTTCGTGCGCACGGCGAGCGCGGCAGGCGTCACCATCACCGGGGATCGGAAAATCAGCACCCGGCTCAATTCCGACGGCGGTCGGGTCGCAGGCGAAAAGCTGCTCGGTTCGCCCAACCCGCCACGGGCCATCGTCTGCGGATCCGACGAGATCGCCATCGGCGTCATGGAACACGCACTCTCCTTGGGGTTGCGCATCCCGGAGGATGTGGCGGTGGTCGGCAGCGACGGATTACCGCGCAGCCGTTCCCTGCTCATCGGCCTGACCACGATCGTCCAACCGGTCAAGGAAATGGCCGAGCGTTCCTTCGAGCTACTCCTTGACCAAATCACCCGCCCGCGCGGCACCTACAAGCACTCGGTGTGCGCCCACCGACTGCACATCGGCAGAACCTGCGGATGCCCTCCCGACACGGGCGCCCGGTAACCCACTCCCTTCCCTTTGCCCCACCACTCCACGAGGCGCTCGCGCCCCGTTCCCCGCCATGCCCCGATCCAGAAAGACATGACCATGCCCACCACAGCTAGGACGACCACCATGCGGTCCCCCGAAGTCGTCAACAAGATCATTTTCCGGCGCATCATGCCGCTGCTGATTGCCGCTTACGTCATGGCATTCATCGACCGGACGAACATCGGCATGGCCAAGGACCGAATGGAAATCGACCTCGGCATCTCGGCCACGGCCTATGGCATCGGCGCCGGGCTGTTCTTCCTGACCTATGCCCTGTCCGAGATCCCTTCCAACCTGATCATGCACAAGGTCGGCGCCCGCTTCTGGATCATGCGCATCATGATCACCTGGGGCATCCTCTCGGCCTGCATGGCGTTCGTGCAGGGCGAATGGTCCTTCTACATCCTGCGCATGCTGCTGGGCGTCGCCGAGGCCGGGCTGTTCCCCGGCGTCATCTACTTCATCACCCAGTGGTTCGTGGTCAAGGACCGCGCCAAGGCCAACGGCATGTTCCTGCTCGGCGTCTCCATCGCCAACATCGTCGGTGCCCCGCTGGGCGGCGTGCTGCTGACCCTTGACGGATTTGGCGGCCTGCACGGCTGGCAGTGGATGTTCATCATCGAGGGCATCCCGGCCTGTTTCTTGGCCTTCGTCGTCTGGAAGGCCTTGCCCAACAAGCCCACCGAATCCAGGTTCCTCACGAGAGAGGAGGCCGAGGACCTCGAGGCCCGCATCCTGGCCGAGGAGACCGCCGGTGCCAAGGCCTCGGGCAACTCGAAGCTGCGCCACGTGCTCAAGGACAAGCAGATCCTGCTGGTCGTGGCCATCTACTTCACCCACCAGATCGCCGTCTACGCGCTGAGCTTCTTCCTCCCCTCGATCATCGGCACCTACGGTGAGCTGAACACCATCCAGATCGGCCTGCTGACCTCCATCCCGTGGATCTTCTCGGCCGCCGGAGCCCTGCTGCTGCCGCGCCTGGCCACCAATGCGTCGCGCTCCCGCCTGATCGCCACCTCAACCATGGTCGGCATCGTCGCCGGCTTCACGCTCGGGGCCGTCGGCGGACCGATCCTGGGCATGCTCGGCTTCTGCCTGGCCGCCTTCAACTTCTTCGCCCTGCAGCCGATCCTCTTCACCTACCCCGCAACGCGCCTCTCCGGCGCGGCCCTGGCCGGCGGCATCGCCTTCGTGAACACCGTGGGCCTCTTCGGCGGGTTCCTGGGCCCCTACGTCATGGGCTTCATGGAGGAAACCACCGGAAGCAAGCTCTCGGGCCTCTGGTTCATCGTCGCCATGTGCGCCATCGGCGCGTTGCTGACCCGCAAGCTCAAGCGCGGCACCGAGGACCCCGCCAAGTCCTCCGTCGCCGCCCACTAGATTCCCCCACGACCAGGAAGACACGCATTATGGACAACAACAGACTCGACTTCACCCACCGCAGGGTGCTGGTCACCGCGGGAGCCGCCGGCATCGGCCTGGCCATCGCCACCGCATTCAAGGACCTCGGCGCGGCCGTGTTCGTCACCGACATCAACCCGGCCGCCGTCGAGGCCGCCCGCGAGGCAGGATTCGCCGCAATGGTGAGCGACGTGTCGGACGAATCCCAGGTCATCGAGCTCGCCACCGCGGTCGGCACCGAGCTTGGCGGACTGGACGTGCTGGTCAACAATGCGGGCATCGCCGGCCCCACCGGACCCATCGACACTCTCGACTCCGAGGCCTGGAAAACCACCTTCGACGTGAACGTCCACGGCCAGTTCTACTGCATCAAGCACCTGCTCCCGCTGCTGCGCGAGGGGCGCGACACCTCGATCATCAACCTCTCCTCGGCCGCCGGCCGCCTGGGCATGGCCGGTCGCAGCCCCTACTCGGCGTCCAAGTGGGCCGTGATCGGGTTGACCAAGACCCTGGCCATCGAGCTGGGTGAGGAGCGCATCCGCGTCAACGCCATCTGCCCCGGAGCCGTGAACGGCCCGCGCATCGAATCGGTCATCCAGGCCAAGGCCGCCATGCTGGACCGCCCGCTGGAGGAGGTCTCGGACCTCTACCACCGCCAGTCCTCGCTGAACCAACTGGTCGATGCCGGCGACATCGCAGACATGGCCCTCTTCCTGGCCAGTACCCTGGCCCGCAACGTCAACGGCCAGGCAATGGCCGTCGACGGCAACACCGAAAAGCTCTACTAAGGAATTCGACACCACCATGGCAAATACACGCAAGGTCATCATCACCTCGGCCGTCACCGGCGCGATCCACACCCCCACCATGTCCCCGCACTTGCCGGTGACGGCCGATGAGATCGCCGACGCGGCGATCGGTGCCGCCGAGGCCGGGGCCTCGATCGTGCACATGCACGCCCGCGATCCCAAGGACGGGCGTCCCTCCCAAGACCCCGCACATTTCGAGCCGATCCTGGCCAAGCTGAAGGCCAACACCGACGCCGTCATCAACATCACCACCGGCGGCTCCCCGCATATGAGCGTCGAGGAACGCATGCGCCCGGTGATGGAGTTCAAGCCGGAGCTCGCCTCGCTGAACATGGGCTCGATGAACTTCGGCCTCTACCCGATGCTCGATCGCTTCAAGGAATTCGGGCACGAATGGGAACGCGAAGGCCTGGAAAATTCCCGGGATTTGGTCTTCAAGAACACCTTCGCCGACATCCAGAAGATCCTGGAGATCGGCAACACGAACGACACCCGCTTCGAGTTCGAGTGCTACGACATCTCGCACCTGAACAACCTCGCGCACTTCCAAGCGCGGGGCCTGGCCCGCGGCCCGCTCTTCGTCCAATCCGTGTTCGGGCTGCTCGGCGGCATCGGGGCGCACCCCGAGGACCTGATGCACATGCGCCGCACCGCCGACCGGCTTTTCGGCGACTCCTACGAGTGGTCGATCCTGGGTGCCGGAAAGAACCAGATGCCGCTGGCCACCATCGGTGCGGCCATGGGCTCCCACGTCCGCGTGGGCCTGGAGGATTCGCTCTGGATCGGCCCGGGCCAGCTGGCCGTCTCCAACGCCGAGCAGGTCACCCGCATCCGCACCATCCTCGAGGCGCTGAACTTCGAGGTCGCCTCCCCTGACGAGGCCCGCGAAATGCTGCAGCTCAAGGGTCGCGAAAACGTCGGTTTCTAGGAAAGAACCATGAAAATCCTTATTGCCCCCGACAGCTTCAAGGGCACCTTCACCGCCGCCCAGGTCGCCGCGGCGATCGCCGGTGGCATCAGGTCCATGGGTGCCGAAGCCATGGAACTGCCGGTGGCCGACGGCGGGGAAGGCACCGAGGAAATCCTTGGTGCCGCCCTCGGCGCCGAGCGGATCCATGCGGACACCGTGGGCCCCTGGCGGGATCCGTTACGAGCCGCCTACTCGCTGTGCCCGGACGGCACGGCCTACATCAACCTGGCCGCGGCCAGCGGCATCACCCTGCCGGCCCCGGGCGGGCGCAATGCGCCCACTGCCGACACCTATGGCACCGGCCTGCTCATGGTCGATGCGGTGAAGCGCGGTGCCGGGCGGCTCGTGGTTGCAGCGGGCGGGTCGGCCACCACCGACGGCGGAGCAGGTGCGTGCGCGGCGATCACCGAACACGGCGGGCTGCGCGGCGCACAGGTTGTGGTGCTCAGCGACGTCACCACGGCTTTCGAGGACGCCGCAGTGGTCTTTGGCCCGCAGAAGGGCGCGACCGTGGACGAGGTGCAGTTGCTGACCGCGCGCCTGCACGCACTGGCCGCCACCCTGCCGCGGGACCCGCGGGGCGTGCCTGCCACCGGCGCAGCCGGCGGATTCAGCGGCGGGCTCTGGGCCTGCTATGGGGCCGAGCTGCGCTCCGGCGCCGACTTCGTGCTCGACGCGATCGATTTCGACCATGCCGTCGCGGACGCCGACGCGGTGGTGGTCGGCGAGGGGCGCCTGGATTCCCAGACCCTGCAGGGCAAGATCATTTCGGTCATCATGGCCCGTTGCGGGGGCATTCCGGTCTACGCCGTGGTCGGTTCTGTCACCGAAGATGCTCCGCGCGAAGCCTTTGCGCGGGTTCTGGTGGCCGGCGACGAGGTGCACATGCGCGCCGCCGGCGCGCAGATCGCCCGCGAGATCCTCGCCACCGGGAGCCGATGACAGCCGCAGGCAATCAGCCCGGCGATCCCACGCCCGCCGCCCCACTACCGGGAAGGGCACCGCGATAGGCCAATCGGAGAGGCATCGGCGCCTGAATCTGCAATGCCGAACAATGGCTGTTAAAAGGAGAGGGACGGTGCTTGCGCACCGTCCCTCTCCCCATGGCATGGGGTAATTAGTACCCCGAGGTTGCCGCGGTTCCCTGCAACAGATTCCGGGTGCCGGAAACTCCCAGCCGGGTGGCCCCGGCAGCAATCATGGCCAGTGCGGTTTCCTGGTTCCGGATGCCGCCGGAGGCCTTGACGCCCAAACGCCCGCCCACGGTCTTGGCCATCAATTCCACGGCGTGGATGCTGGCACCACCGGCCGGGTGGAAGCCGGTGGAGGTCTTGACGAAATCGGCGCCCGCGCGTTCGGAGGCCTCGCAGCAGCCGATGACCTGCGCATCGCTGAGCGCTGCCGATTCGATGATCACCTTCAGGACGCGTGGCGCCGACACCGCCGCCCGGACAGCCGCGATTTCGGCTTCCACGGCTGCGAAGTCCCCGGCCGTGGCCAGACCCAGGTTGATGACCATGTCGATCTCTGAAGCGCCGTTGGCCACGGCCTCGGCGGCCTCGGCGGCCTTGATGGCGGCCGAATGCTTGCCGGAGGGGAATCCGCACACCGCCACCACGGGAACCGTGCTTTCGGGCAGCGGCAGCATGGCCGGGGAAACGCAAAGCGAATAGGTGCCCAGCGCGGCCGCCTCGGCCGCCGCGGCCAACACATCTTTCCGGGTCGCCTCGGGCGTCAGCAGCGTGTGGTCAATCAGGCCGGCCAGTTCGGGGCCGCCCACGGTGTTCTCGGTCATCGTTGTTCCTGTCTTGTTGCCTGTTACTTGCATGTGGTGGCGTCGCCGAGGCCGGTGAGGTAGTCGCAGAACCCGGCGACGTCGTCCTTGACGACGATCCGGCCCTGCAAGACCTGTTCCTTGTTGACGTCGTTTCCGGCGGCAACCTCCCCGGCGATCCGCACGACTTCCTGGCCGAGGGCGAAGGGGGACTCGGCGTTTGTCGCATACATCTGGCCGGCCTTTACCGCGCTCAGGGCATCTCCGATGCCGTCGTTGCCGACGATCTGCACTTGGCCCACGAGGTTGCGGGACTTCACGGCGGCCACCGAGCCCAGGGCCATTTCGTCGTTGGCCGCATAGATGCCGTCGAGGGACGGGTTGGCCTGGAGGATGTTGTTGGTGACGTCCAGGGACTTTCCGCGGTCAAAGTTGGCGGTCTGCGTCGCCACGATCTTCACGCCGGGGCATTCCTTCATGCCCTCGCGGAAGCCGTTGGAACGGTCGCGTGCCACGGACGTGCCCAGGATGCCCTGGACCTCGGCCACATTGCCCTTCCCTCCAACGGCCTCGCACAAGGCCTTGGCACCGTTCTTGCCCGCCTCCACGGCGTCGTATCCGATGAAGGCACGCAATTCGCCCTTGTCGGGCATGCGGTCAAAGGCGACCACGGGAACGTCCGCGGCGTTGGCCTGCTGCACGATCGAGCCACCCGATTCACTCGAGGTCGGGTCCAGGATCAATACGTCGGGCTTCTTGACCAATGCCGTGGTGGCCTGGTTCAACGCGGCGGTGTCGTCGTTGTTGGCGTTTTGCACATCCAGGGCAATCTCGTCCGCCTCGGCCTGGGCCTTGGACCCGTCGGCAACGGAGACGAAGAACGGGTTGTTCAGCGTGGAGATCACCAGGGTCGCGCTCTTGGCCTCGGCGACGGCGGAATTGCCGCGGTTCACCACCGTGACGACGGCAATGACGGCGATGGCGACGATGACGGCGATGGCGGGCAGCACAAATTTTCCATTGGGCCGCTTGGTCGCCTTGCCCACGGGTGTGCCCCTGAAGATGCGCGCCAGCATGCCTGAGTTCCGGTCAAGGTAGACGGCGATCAGGATGACCAGGCCCTTGACGACATTCTGCAGGAAGGGCGAGACGTTGAGCAGGTTCAGCCCGTTGTCGATCGTGGCCAGCAGGATGCCGCCGATCACGGTGCCGATGATGGCGCCGCGGCCTCCGGCCAAGGAGGTGCCGCCGATGATGACCGCGGCAATGGCTGCAAGTTCGAGTCCCGTGCCGGCCGTCGGCTGGGCGGTTCCCAGGCGGGCCGTGAGGATGAATCCGGCGATGGCCGCGAGCAGGCCCGAAATCGTGAAGGCCAGGATCTTGACCCGGTCGGTGGAGATGCCCGAGAGCCTCGAGGCTTCGACGTTGTCACCGGTGGCGTAGAGTTCGCGGCCGAACTTGGTGCGGGCCAATATGTATCCTGCGACCGCGGCGACCACCAGCATGATCCAGATGGGGTTGGCGATGCCCAGGAACTTGCCCTGGCCCATGGCCAGGAACGCGTTGGACGTGACGCCCACCGGGTTGCCCTGGGAGAGCTGCAGCGCCAACCCGGCAAAAATCGACATGGTGGCCAGCGTGGCAATGAAGGATGGCATCCGGGTCTTGGTGACCAGCAGCCCGTTGACCAGTCCTGCCCCGGCGCCAACGCCAAGTCCGACGAGGAAGCCGGCAATGAAGCCGTGCTCGGCCATGACCATGGCGGAGGACATGGCGCTGAAGCCCAGGACGGCACCGACGGAGAGGTCGATCTCGGCCAGGATGATGACATATGTCTGGCCGATGGCCAGCAGGGTGACCACCGCCGCGGTGACCAGGATGTTCAAGAGGTTGGTGGGCTGCTGGAACAACGGGGTTGCGATGACCAAGGCGATGGCCACGATGGCCAGCATCCAGACCGCGCGGAGTTGATCCGCTACTGCTGCAAATCGATTCATGACGAGGTACTCTCCAAAGCGTGTTCAAGGACTGAATGCTGGGTTAGTTGGGGGCCGCTCAACTCGGCGACCGGGGTGCCATTGCGCATGACGATCACCCGGTCCGACATCTCCACCAGTTCGGGGAGGTCCGAGGAGACCATCACCACGGCCATTCCCTCGGCCGCGGCGTTTTGGATGATCCGGTAGATCTCTGCCTTCGCGCCGACGTCCACCCCGCGCGTGGGCTCGTCCATGAGCAGGACCTTCGGGTTGCTCAAGAGCCACCGCGCGAGCAGGACCTTTTGCTGGTTTCCGCCGGACAGGGACGAGACCAGGGCGTTGACGCTCGTGGTCTTGATGTTCAGCTTGCCCGAGACCTCCAAGGACCGTGCACGTTCCCTGGATCGGCTGACGATGCCGCCGGTGCTGATCTCTTCGAGCGTGGCCAGTGACTGGTTGTGCGCGATGGATTGGCCCAGGGCCAGGCCCTCGGCCTGCCGGTCGGGTGTCAGGTAGGCGATGGACCGGGAGATGGCCTGCTTGGGGTTCTTGGCCCGTGCATCCTTCCCGTCGATGCGCACCTGCCCCTGCGCCTGCTCGAGTCCGAAGAGCGAGCGCAAGATCTCGCTCTTGCCGCTGCCCATCACTCCCCCGATGCCCAGGACCTCTCCGGCGTTCACGGTGAAGCTGACGTCGTGGAAGTCGTCGCCACGTGAGAGCCCGGAAACGACCAGTCGTTCCGTGGAGGTGGCGTGCTCTTCCTTGGGGTAGAAGTCGTCAACCTGCTCGCCGACCATGGCCGCGACCACCTGCTTTTCGGTCAGCTCATCCGGGGTCCCGCGCAGCGAGACCTGTCCGTCGCGCAGCACCACGATGTGGTCCGAGAGGGCAAAGACCTCCGGGAGCCTGTGGCTGATGTAGATGATGGCCACGCCTTCGGACTTGAGCTTGTTGACCTGCTCAAAAAGCTGCTCGGACTCGCGCTGGTCAAGGGCCGCGGTGGGCTCATCCAGGATCAGCACCCGCACCTGGTTGTGGATGGTCTTGGCGATCTGGACCATCTGTTGCTCCCCCACGGACAGCGAGGAGACCGGCGCTCGGGTGTCCACCTTCAGGCCCACCCGGGCCAGGACGTCGGCGGCCGTGGCATGCATGAGGTTCTTGCGGACGAACAGCGAGCCGAAGCTGCGCTCGTGGTCGCGGGCAAAGAGGTTGGTGGCCACGTCCAGGTGCGGGAAGAGGTTCTGCTTGATCTCCTGGTAGATGACCTGGATGCCTTCGGCCATGGCCTGTTGCGGGGAGGAAAACCTGTGCTCGGTCCCGTCGACGAGGATCTTGCCGGAGTCCTGCTTGTGGGCTCCGGAGATGATGCTGGTCAGCGTGGACTTGCCGGCGCCGTTCTCCCCCACCAGGGACACGATTTCTCCCGGGGCCAGGGACAGGTTGATGCCGCGCAGGACCTCGTTTTCGCCAAAGGACTTGTGGATGTCGACTATTTCAACGCCCATGCTTAGTACACCACCCCGGCCTGGAGAATGACGTTTGCGTACGAGGTCGTTTCACCGGAGCGGACCGCCGCGCGAGCGCCCTTGGTGCGTTCCTTGAAGTCGGTGTGCGGGATCAGTCGCAGGGCGATGCCCAATTCATCGAAGCGGGATTTGATCTCCGCGAACATCGCTGGACTCTGGTCCTGGATTTCCCGGGCGAGAACCACTCCCTCGACCTCCATCTCGTTGAGCACCACATCCAGCACCTCGAGGAATCCGGGGGTGCCGGGCTTCAGGGCGAAATCGATCCGCTCGACGCCGGCCGGAATGGGCAGTCCGGCGTCGGTGATGACGATTTCGTCGGTGTGACCTGTCTCGGAGATGACCCGGCTCAGTGCCGGATTCAGTGTTCCGTTGTTCTTGCGCACGCTTGACGTCCTTGTCGTTCGGGGTGGGCCTGGGTCTATTTGTGTGCGGCGAGGAATTCCTCGACCGCAGCACGGGTGGGGATGCTGGGGCTGGCTCCGGCGACCGTCACGGCCAGCGCACCGGAGGCCATGGCGGTGTTGAGTGCTTCTTCCCAGTCGTTGCCGGCCGCCATGGCGGAGCCAAGTGCGCCGGCGAATGCGTCTCCGGCCGCGGTGGTGTCGATGGCCGTCACCTTGAACGCCGGGTAGTGCTCCGCACCCCCGGAGGAGACCACGACGGTTCCTGCCCCGGCCAGGGTGACAATGGCCCGGCCCACGCCGCGGTCGGTGAACCAGCGTCCTGCCTCGACCGCCGTGGCGGCATCGGTGACGTTGATGCCGGTGATGAGCCGGGCCTCGGTTTCGTTGGGGGTCACGATGTCCACGGAGGCCCACAACGACTCGTCCAGGGCGGTGGCCGGCGCCGGTGCGGGATCCAGCACCACGGTCATGCCGGAGGCGTGGGCCAGGTGGGCCGCGGCGATCGCGCTGGCGTGCGGGATCTCAAGCTGGATCAAGGCCACGTCGCCTGGGCCACCGAGCGGGGCCAGCGCGTCCCTGACCTGCTGCACGCCGAGCTTGGCGTTGGCCAAGGGAACCATGACGATGTCGTTCTCGGCGGAATCGTCAACCCGGATGTGCGCGATTCCGGTGGGACCGGCGACACTGAGCACCGAGGTGGTGTCGATGTTCTCGGCGTTCAGTGAATCCAGCACCAGGTCCCGGAAGGAATCGTCGCCCACGCACCCGATCATGTGGACCTCGCTGTCGGCCCGCGCGGCGGCGATCGCCTGGTTGGCGCCCTTGCCGCCCAGGACCATGGAGAAGTCGTTGCCCAATATGGTTTCGCCGGGCTTTGGCAGGCGGGTGGAGAACGTGGTCAGGTCGCAGGTGATGCTGCCAATGACCACGACCTTGCTGGCGCGGGGCGTAGTGGGGTTCATTTTTGGTGGCCGTGTCCTTTGTACTGGGCTGGGTGCCGGGAAAAGCTGGTGGTTGAAGGCGTCTAGGGCGCCGTGGGCGGAGCCGCCGTTGAGGCACGCAAGGTCAGGCTCACCGGCAGGATCCGCTTGACCGCGGGGGTGTCGGGCTCGGCGAGCCGGTGCAGGATCCGCTCGCCGGCAATCTGGCCCTCGAGGCCTGCCGGTCGCGAGATGACCGAGTGCGGGGGGTTCAGAAGTTCAGCCAGGGCGAAGTCGTCGAAGCTCAGCATGGACAGCTCGGCAGGCACGGCGATACGGGCCTCGTTGAGCGCCTTGAGTGCACCGTGTGCCATGAGGTTGTTGCCGACGAAAATGGCGGTGGGCCGCTCGGCTTCGGCCAGCAGTTCGCGGGTGGCCGCGTACCCATATTCCTGGGTGAATTGCCCGATCTTGCGGAACGATTCGGGGATGAAGACATTCGCCTCGGCAGCGGCGGCAATGAATTGTTCGTGGCGGATCCGGCCGGGCAGTGAAGTCTGGGGGCCGCTGATGATTGCCAGGCGTGTGTGGCCGAGCCCGGTCAGGTGCCGGGCTGCCAGCTCGGCACCTGCTGCGTTGTCCACGACGACGACGTCGAAGGCCGATTCCTCATGCAGGACGCGGTCGACCAGGACCGTGGGCAGGGCAATCCTTTCCAGCGCGACCTTGGTGGCATCGGATTCGATGGCGGGTACCAGCACGAAGGCGTCAACGGCATCGCTGAGTCGGTTCAGCAACTGGACCTCGGTGTCCGCGTCCTCATTGCTGCTGGCGACGACAACGCGCAGGCCAGCCGGGGCGATGGTTTCCTCCAGACCACGCACGATCTGGGCGAAATAGGGGTTGGAGATGTCCGGAACGATGGCCGCGACCGTGTTGTGGCGCCCCAGCCTGAGACCGCGCGCACTGGTGTTGGGACGGAAATCCAGTTCCGCAATGGCTCTTTCAACCGCAGAAGTGGAGCGGATCCGCTGGCCCGCCAGGTGCCGGGAAACGGTGGCGATCGAAACGCCCGCGGCACGTGCAACATCGTGGATATTTGCCACGTCGTCCCTTCGCTTTCACTGTCTTCGTTGACGAGTTCAGGGTCCCGAATGCTGCACCAGTGGTGCCGGTCACCAAAACTGTAAAGGTTTACAGTAAACCAGAATGAGGCAAGTCACACCGGCTGTCAAGCGGGCCTTTAGCATCTCCGGCGGCCACGGGAGTTGAATCGCCACAACCTTGCAAGCCCCGTCAGACGCGGGGATGTGTTGGGTAAGCACAGGTCATCAACCCTTTACGGGCTACCGCAAAGGACCGATCGGAACATCGGGCGCAGTCGCCCGGACGGGCCGGTTTTCAATGCCGGGCCCCGACAAGGTGAGGGCTGGTCGCGTGAAGTCGGCTGCGGATTGCCTGCCCTCAGCCCGCCGCCGGTGGCCGGAGGAAAGGGCTCGGTTCAGCGAACGGGCAGCGCCTGTTCGCCGCGCAACTTCTTCGACAGCTCGTGGGCATGGTGCATCAGCAGGCGTCCCATTTCGGGGCGTCGCTCGGGCGAGAAACGCGACTCGACTCCGGTCAGGCTCAATGCCCAGGCGGGCTGGCCGGCTGCGTCGAAGACGGCGGCACCCATCCCCCAGCTTCCCTCCACGATCAGTGCCGGGTTTTCCGCCCATCCGCGCTCACGCGTCTCGGCAATGCGCCGGCGCAACGGCTCGGGGGCGTGGTCGCTTCCATGTTCCGTAGCCAGGTCCCTGCCCTCCAGATAGCGCTCGATCGCCTTTTCGGACAGGAACGACAGGATCGCCAACCCCGCCGAGGCTACACCGAGCGGGAATCGCTTGCCCTCGTAGAGCACGAAGGAGCGGATCGGGAATGCCCCGTCGGCCCGCAGCAGGCAAACGGTCTCATCTCCGCGGCGCACCGAGAGAAACGCGCTCTCGCCCGTGGCCTCGGCCAGGGCCGCGACATGGGGACGGGCGATCTCGGTAATGTCGTAGCGTTCGGCCGCCACGGTGCCCATCAGGTACATTTCGGGACCCAGCAGCCACAGACCCTCCCGGTTGTCGTGGTCACAAAACCCCTCGGCCGCCAACGCGGCCAGCAAGCGGTGGACCGTGGGGCGCGCCAGCCCTGTCCTCCGGGCCACCTCCGCCGTGGAAATGCCCCTGGGCATCGCGGTGCTGACGGCACGCAGCACGGCCGCCATCCGGCCCACCACCTGGGCCCCGGGAAACGCGTTATTCATGTCCATATTATGGACGAGATTCAATCAACAAACCACCAGCCGAGCAATCCAGGTCACATTGACCCGATTCGTTGACCGGAAATGCTCGCAATCAGTACGGTCAAAGCAGGCAAGTGATCCAATCCACATCGTGGACGAATCAAGGAGAATCATGGCAACGAAAGTCATCGGCGATGCCGCTGCGGCATTGGCCGCAACCGTGCGCGACGGAATGACCATCGCGGTGGGCGGCTTCGGCCTTAGCGGAATCCCCACCCGGCTGATCACCGCCCTGCGCGACTCGGGGGCGACCGGCCTGACCATCGTCTCGAACAACATGGGCGTGGACGGCAAGGGGCTTGGCCTGCTGCTGGAGAACAAGCAGGTTTCCAAGGTGCTGGCCTCCTACGTGGGCGAGAACAAGCTCTTCGCCCAGCAGTTCCTGGACGGCGAGCTCGAGGTCGAGTTCGTTCCCCAGGGCACGCTGGCCGAGCGCCTGCGGGCAGGCGGCGCGGGCATCCCCGCCTTCTACACCCCCACCGGCGTCGGCACCCCGGTCGCCGAGGGCAAGGAAACCATGGAGTTCGACGGCCGTGCCGCGATCCTGGAGCGCGGCATCGTCGCCGACATCTCCCTGGTCCGCGCATTCGAGGCAGACCCGGAGGGCAACCTGCGCTACCGGATGACCGCACGGAACTTCAACCCGCTCGTCGCCGCGGCCGGGCGAATCACCTTCGCCGAGGCCGAGCTCATCCACGACGACTACCTGGATCCGTCCCTCGTAGACACCCCCGGCATCTTCGTGCAGCACGTCGTCGCCGCCGACGGCATCAAGGACATCGAACAGCGGACCGTGCGCGTCCGCCAGGAGGCATAAGCAGCATGTGGACACGCGATGAAATGGCGGCCATTGCCGCCAGCGAACTGACGGACGGCCAATACGTGAACCTGGGCATCGGGATCCCGACCCTGGTGGCCAACAACCTGCCCGAGGGCGTGCGCGTCACCCTGCAGTCGGAGAACGGCCTGCTGGGCATGGGCCCGTTCCCCTATGAGGGGGAAGAGGACGCCGACCTGATCAACGCGGGCAAGCAGACCGTCACCCTGCTGCCCGGCGGCAGCTACTTCGACTCGGCCACCTCCTTCGGCATGATCCGCGGCGGTCACGTGGCCACCGCGATCCTCGGCGCCCTGCAGGTCGCCGCCAACGGCGACCTGGCCAACTGGACCATCCCCGGCAAGCTCGTCAAGGGCATGGGCGGGGCCATGGACCTGGTCGCCGGCACCCCGCGCGTCATCGTGATCACCGACCACGTGGCCAAGGACGGGACCCCGAAGATCGTCGAAGCCTGCGACCTGCCGCTGACCGGGGTCGGCGTGGTGGACCGGATCATCACCGACCGCGCGGTGTTCGACGTGGTTGACTCCGCCCTGGTGCTGCGCGCCGTGGCACCGGGCATCACCGTCGAGTCCCTGTACGAGGCCACCGGGGCCCCATTCACCATTGACCTTGAGGAAGAAGAAGCAGCATGAGCGCATTGATCGCCGGGTACGCCCGCACCCCGTTCGCCCGATTCAACGGGGCCCTGGGCACCGTGTCCGGCACGGCCCTGGGAGCGCACGCCGCCGCGGCGGCTCTCGAGCGTGCCGGGATCTCCGCAGACCAGGTCCAGCGGGTATTCGCCGGCCAGGTGCTGCAGGGCGGCGCCGGGCAGAACCCGGCACGCCAGTCCGCCGTGGGAGCCGGGATCGGCTTCAACGTCCCGGCGCTGACGCTGAACGCCGTATGCCTCTCGGGCACCGAGGCCGTGGTGGCAGGGACACGGATGATCGACGCCGGGGAGGCGGACGTGGTGGTGGCCATCGGCCAGGAATCCATGTCGCTGGCACCCCACGTGCAGCGGGCACGCGCCGGGACCAAGTACGGCGCCATTGAATTGATCGACACCCTCGAATTCGACGGGCTCACCGACGCGTTTGAAAAGCGTTCCATGGGTTCCTCCACCGAGGACGGCAACACCGCCATGGGCATCACCCGTGCGGAGCAGGACGAGTTCTCCGCCCGCTCGCACCAGCTGGCCGCCGCGGCCGCCGAGTTCCACGCCGGGGAGATCGCGCCGTTCACCATCACCTCCCGGCGCGGGGACACCGTCGTGTCCGCCGATGACGGGATCCGCGCCGACACCACGGTGGATTCCCTGGGCAAGCTGCGCCCGGCATTCAGCAAGGAAGGCACCATCACCGCGGGCAACGCCTCGCAGATCACCGACGGCGCCGCAGCGGTGGTGCTGGTGAGCAAGGCCGCCGCCGAACGCCTGGGGCTAAAGCCGATTGCCGAGATCGTCTCCCACGCACTGGTGGCAGGTCCGGACGTGCTGCTGCACGAGCAGCCGGCCAACGCCATCCTCGCGGCACTGGAGGGCACCGGCATTGCGCCGGCGGACCTGAAGGCCGTGGAAATCAATGAGGCGTTTGCCGCCGTGGGCGTGCGCTCCACCGCGAAGCTCGGCATCGATCCCGGAATCGTGAACGCCAAGGGCGGGGCCATCGCCCTGGGTCACCCGATCGGCGCCTCGGGCGCACGCATCGTCGGCACGCTGGCCCGCCAGCTGGCCGAGCTCGGCGCCGGCTCCGTGGGCGCCACCGGCATCTGCGGCGGCGGCGGGCAAGGCAGCGCCGTGGTGCTGCGGGCGCTGTAGCGCCAACAAGCTCGGGCCCAAATCGGCCGAACGCAGGCGCGGACAATGCCCTTGCGGGCAACAACCGGTGTTGGGGGGGGGGGGGGGGGGGGGGGGC